>JAHZHG010000430.1 GCA_019420425.1 Clostridiales bacterium | reverse complement strand
GGTGGTGGGAACGATGGCCGGGTATTATGGCGGTCTGTGGGACTATATGCTGACGGTGGTTACCAATATTTTCCAGGGACTTCCGGGAACCAGCCTGATGGTGGCCATTGCCGGAATTATGGGGCCGAGCTTCCGCAGCCTGATGATCGCATTGATTCTGACCAGCTGGACCGGTTTTTCACGGATTGTCCGTACGGAGGTGCTGAAATACCGGGAAGAGAACTTTGTGGAAGGGCTGAAGAGCCTGGGAGAATCCAATACGGCGATTATCTGGAGACACATTATTCCGAACATGATGGGAAATGTAATGGTACTCTTTACTACCAGAATCGGGCGCTGCCTGCTCTCCATTGCGGGGCTCAGTTATCTGGGGCTGGGCATTCAGCCGCCGAATCCGGACTGGAGCGTAATGCTCAGCGATGCCCAGATGAATTTCCGTTCCGCGCCCCACCTGGTGCTGGTTCCGGGAATCTGTATTGTGCTGCTGCTGTTTTCCATCAATCTGATCGGGGATATGCTGCGGGACTGGCTGGACAAACAGAATCGGGAAGCAGGAGGCTATCTATGAGTCAGGGAATTCAGGTGAAGAATGCGCGGGTGTATTTTCCCGTGGCGGCAGGCTATGTAAAGGCGGTAGATGGGGTAAACGTGACCTTCGAACAGGGAGCGATTACCGGGCTTATCGGAGAAAGCGGATGCGGAAAGTCGGTCCTGGGGATGTACCTTCTGGGCCTTTTGCCGGAATATGCCCAAAGAGAGGGGGAAATCTGGTATAAGGGAAGGAATCTGGAGGGGCTTTCTCAGAAGGAGAGGAGAAAGCTGAGGGGAAGAGAGCTTGGCCTGATTCCCCAGAATCCGGGCGATTCGCTGAACCCGGTTCGGAGAATCCACAGTCAGATTCAGGAGGCGCTGAATCTCGTAAAGACAGACGGGCGGAAGAAGAGCAGCGGCGGAGCATTTCCGCAGACGGAATGTCCGGGGGCGACAGAGAGCCAGGGAGAAAAAGCAGAGTATGGCAGCGCGGGAGAGCTGCTGGAGCGGTTCGGCTTTGCGCGGGAACAGGTGCCAAGGGTGGAGCGCGCCTATCCGTTTGAGCTGAGCGGCGGTATGCAGCAGCGCGCGGTTGCCGCAATGGGCGTTGCCTCAAAGCCGTCGTGGATATTGGCCGACGAGCCGTCAAAGGGGCTGGACATGACGCTGCGGCAGCAAATGTATGACACGCTCCGCCTGGTCAGACAGCAGGAGGTGGACGGGATGATTATCATTACTCATGACCTGGTGCTGGCAGAGCAGCTCTGCGATCAGGTAGCGGTGATGTATGCGGGGCAGATACTGGAAAAGGGAAAGCATGTCCTTAAGCGGCCGCTCCATCCCTACACCCAGGGCCTGCTGGCTTCGCTGCCGTCCCGCGGAATGCATCCCATGAAGGGGATTGCCCCCGCGCCGGGAGAGGAGCCAGGCGGCTGCCGGTTTGCGCCCCGATGCCCCAGAGCGACGGAGAGGTGCCGGCAAAATGAACCGGAAGAAATCGATGTAGACGGCCAGAAAGTAAGGTGCTTTTTATATGCTTGAGATGCGCGGAGTAACAAAACGCTTTGGAAAAAGACATCCGATAACGGTGCTTGACCGCCTGGACTTTTCCTTAGAGGAGGGAAAGATAACGGCCCTGATGGGCCCAAGCGGTTCGGGAAAAAGCACCCTTGCCCGGATTCTGCTTCTGCTGGAAACCTGGGACGAGGGGGAAATCCTCTGCGACGGCAGCCCCGTAAATCCCAGGGACAGAAAAAATGTGCTGGAGTTCAGGCGCCGGGTGCAGTATATCTCCCAACGGCCGGAATCCTTTTTCGATCCCATGTACAAGCTGCGTACCAGCGTTATGGAAGCCGCGCGGGTACACCGGCTGGACGCAGAGAAGGCTGAAAAACGGCTGGGCGAGCTGCTGGAGCTGGTGAAGATTAATACGTCTATTCTGGAACGGTATCCTTATCAGGTAAGCGGGGGGGAAATCCAGCGCGTAGCCCTGTGCCGCGCCCTTTTGCTTGAGCCGGAGGTGCTGATTCTGGACGAATCCACCTCTATGCTGGACGTTTCGGTTCAGGCCCAGATCCTCAACCTGCTGAAAGAACTGCGGGAAAAAATGGGTCTGACCTATCTTTTCATTGCCCACGATCTGGAGGTGGTCCGCTGGTTTGCGGACAAGGCGCTGGAGCTGAAAGAGGGAAAGGTTTATCCGATGTTTTGAGAGAAAATACAAGCAAAAAGTAAATCTTCTTATTCTGTATTACCGGACATTTAACTTGAAAAGAGAAAAATGTCCGG
>JAHZHG010000043.1:10569-12869 GCA_019420425.1 Clostridiales bacterium | reverse complement strand
CTTATGGGAGTATAGCCAAGGCATCCCTGAATTAAGCTGCGGCAAGCGCGCACGGGCGGAAAAGCGACAGTCACGGGAGCATGTTTGACCGAAGGGAGTTTGCGTACGGGACTGTCCATAGGCGACGGACCAGAAGGGGCAAAATTCGCCGTGTCTGACGGGGCATAGTGGGCCAGCCGGGGCGTCCGGGTATCCAATCATGTAACTCACCCGAGCAAACCCTGCGCGATGAGCCATAATAAAGCAGCTTCCGCGTCCGGCCCCTACCGGACGCGGATATGTCATTTTTTGTTACTCTACAATTAGCTCTGCGTATGCCGTTGCCACATCCTCCTTGAACTGCTCAACGGCCTCTTCCTTCGTCAGGACTCCTGTCGCATAATCCTTGGTGGAGGAAAGGAATGCATTATTGATCTGTCCGTCATAGGCAGTCATCAGGTCGTTCGGCTTTTTCTCCATCTGCTCGTTGTAGAACGCAAACGGATTCTGGCCGCCGAGCACTTCTTCGCCCTCTCCCTCTGCCAGGGCCTGGTCAGCGGATTTCAGAGAGACGTACTCGCCGTATTCCGCCGCATACGCCTGCTGGGCCTCGCTGTCACAGCAGCAGTATTTCAGGAATTCCCAGGCGATATCCTTTTTCTCGCTGTCCTTGTAAATACCGAGCCAGGTTCCGCCCTTTACATAGGGAACCGGGCCTTCGCACAGTGCCCACTGGCCAATGGTGGTGTCTGCTGCCGGCTTTACCACGAACTGATAGCCCCAGGACGGAAGTACGTAGCAGAAGGTATCGTCGCTCTCCACTGCTGCCGACCACTCCGGCGCCCACGGATCCACATTCAGGTCATAGCCGTTTTCTGCAATCGTCTTTGCCATGTCCATGAAGTCCAGCATAGAGTCGTCAATTACCAGTGTTCCATCCACCACCCAGGGCTGTTCCCGGTTGGAAAACTGCATGTTCATCAGATCCTGCCAGCTGGCGAACATCTTGATTCCTTTATCCTTCATCTTCGCGGCTGCGTCCAGCAGGGCTTCGTTGGAATTCAGCAGTGCGCCCACCTCGGCCGGGTCGTCCGTTCCCAGGACCTCCTTTGCCATATCTCTGCGGTACATGATGGATCCCGGGGATGCCTGCCAGCTTAAGGCTCTCACTGCGCCGGACTGGTCGGTTCCCACGCTCAGCACGTAGTCCCAGATATCGTCTGCGTACTCGCCCACATTGTACGGCTCAGCGCTTAAATCCTCCCAGAAACCGGAATCCACCAGGTATTTCACGTAGTCGGACTCTCCGGTGAAAATGTCCGGCGCGCCCTGTCCGCCTGCCAGGGTCGGCGTCAGCTTTGCCAGGAAATCGGAGTTTGGAACAACGGTGATGTTTACCTCTACCTCCGGGTGAAGCTCGTTAAAGCCCTCCACGAAGCGTCCCAGCTCTTCTCCTGAAGACCAGATCTCCAGGGTCTGCTTTTCCTCTGCCTGTACACAGATACCGGTTCCCAGCGGCAGGATCATCGCCGCTGCCAGTGTGATTGCCAATGTTTTTTTCATCTGATTTTTCCTCCATTCTCCTTATTGTTCCTCTACTTGTTTTACCGAATCTCCCTCGATCAGCAGGGGTTCCACCAGCTTTTCCATTCTGGTCGGCTTCCCCTCCAGACGCTCTACCAGTGTTTCGGCGAGCAGCTTTCCAATCTGAAAGACCGGCTGCTGAATCGTGGCTACCTTGGGCTTTGCTAGCAGCTGATGGCCCAGTCCGTCAAACCCCATCACGGATATGTCCTCCGGGATCTTTAGCCCGGCCTCGGAAATGGCCAGCTCAACGCCTATGGCGATGGTGTCGGTTGCACAGAAGATCGCGCTGTAGCCGCCATCCAAAAGAGCCCTGGCCACTCTGGCGCTGTCCTCCACCTGGTTCGGCGAATAGATCACCTGCGTTTCGTCGTAAGAAAGACCGTTTTTCTGCAGCGCCTGGCGGTACCCTTCCAGACGTTCCCCCGTATAATCCTTGTCCTCGTCTACGTTAATCATGGCGATCCGCCGATGTCCCATGCGGATCAGATATTCCACAGCCATCCGCGCTCCCGCAACGTTGTCCACGTCGATGCAGTCCACATCGTGGATACCCGTATGCCCAAACAGGGCTACCGGGCGTTTTCTCTCCCGGGCATAATCGCTGAAGCCCTCGATCTCATCCCGGAGAAGGCCCGTCACAATGTAGCCGTCGCAGATATGCTCCCGCTTTCTGTTCCGCAGAATCAGAAAGGAATACATCCGCTCACTCAGCTCCTCACTGATTCCCGCGATCA
>JAHZHG010000043.1:2386-10526 GCA_019420425.1 Clostridiales bacterium | reverse complement strand
TATGTACTGCAGCTCTGCCATAACCTTCTGCACTTTCTGGCGTGTCTCTTCCTTCACATTTTCCTGCCGGTTAATCACCCGCGAAACCGTGATCGGCGCAACGCCTGCTGCCTTTGCAACGTCCTTTAATGTGGCCATATCCTTCTCCTTTCCTGAACTGGCAGCGCCGGAGCTCCTAATGGTAGCGTTACCATTTCATAGGTACAATATAACACATTACACAAAATCCTTCAATAAAAACTCGCGTTTTTTATGCAATTCGTCGCTTTTCCTATGGTTATGTTATCATTTTTATCCATCTTTCACAATTTTAAAAAGGAAACGCTTTTGGGGCGTTCATGTAGGGATTATGGAAAACAACGATAATTTTTGAGCGACGTCCTCAACCGGTGATAAACAAAAAAGACCGCACAGCAGGCTGCAATATCTGCCGTGCGGTCTTTTTCGCGTCATCCAACCGTTGAAGCGGAAGGTTTACCGTTCCGTACGATTCAATGATATCCACATTACTTTACATCAAACTGTCTTGCCAGCTGCATAAATGAGGAGTTCGGCATAACCTGTTTGGAAGGAATGAACAGATACCTCCATTCCTTATAGCCGTTCGCCTTGCCCCAACGGGTAGCAACTTCGCAATACTGGATACCACGCTTTTTCTTGGCTATGACATCCGGGTCGTTGAGTTTATCTTCGCCTTTAACTTCAACGAGATATATAACGCCTTCGGTTTCTACAACGAAGTCCGGCTCATAGCTGTGGCCGTGATTGTATGTGATATTAAATTCCTGTGGTGCCGGGCGGAGCCAGTTCTGTACATCATTATCATATTCCAGCACCCGTGCAAGAAGCAGTTCCGGGTGGCTGTCAAACTTGGCTCTATCGAATACGCCCTTTTTGATGCCATCAAACAGCACAGACTGGATTTTTCCCGTGTAAGAAGAAAAAAGGCCGACACGCTCCACATAATTGTAATGCTGTTCCAGATTATAATCTCTGGTGCCCACCACTTCCTCTTGTAGGAATCCATTCTCACAATAGAAGTGCTGAAGCATCTGCCTGTAGATTTTATTGCCAATATCACGCTTGTACATCATAATGATATTCTGCATACCATTGATGCCATAGCTGTTTTCATAATAGTCGCAGACCTGCGTGATCAGCTTGAACAGTAGTGCGGAGCATTTCTCATAATCAATTTCCGGCTTTTGGCGAAGCTGCTCCAGAATGACCTTCTTCGGATTATAACCCTCAAAATCGATAGCCTCACCCTTAACGCGCTGCCGATCCTGCATATCCTCCAAGTTCTGTACAAGGAGTTCATTCTTAATCGGCACATGGGTAAATTCGGCCATATCAAGATCAAAATCCAAGAAAACATACTCCTCGACACCAGCATCCGTAACCTTGATGCGAGGAATAGGGATAAACTTGCTGACGGCGGCACGATGGGTTTCTTCCGTTTGGTACAGCATCCATGCAGCCAGAGGGTTTTCATTCTCCTTGAACACTTCGCCCAAGTCTCTATCCTCGGAAATCTTCTTCCTGACTGTCTCCACAATGTGCTGTGCCTGTGCCGGAGTAACCGTGTGAGCCGGTGTGTGCTGAATGTGCTGCGAAACCTCGGTACGGATGATTTCTGCCGCCTTTTTCAGCAGAACATCCGTAGCATCATTTTTAGGGAGCTGCGTATGTTCATAGGCTTTATCAAGAGCGGTGTCCACAACAGATTCCATGGATAACTGTGTATAGGTGGTCTGCTCTGGTACGATTTCCTCAGCCTTAATGACATTACCAGCCTTGAAGATAGAATCACCTTTCTGTGCTTCTTCAAGAATATCTTTAAATTTATCGTGGGCAGTCAGCATAACGGCATCCACATCTCTATCCCCGGTACGCACACCATACGGCAAACGCAGACCTCTGCCGACCATCTGCTCACGGAGAATTTTGGATGCGGCGGTACGGAGCGGCACAATGGTATAGAGGTTATTGACATCCCATCCCTCTTTCAGCATATTGACATGGATGACGATTTCCACCGGATTATCCGGGCTTTCGACATCGAGGAGCAGACGGGTGTTCGCCTCGGTCTCGGAGCCTTTTTGCTTGGAGTGAACGATGATGGTCTTGTTGCGATATACGCCGTTGCGGAATTCATCGGATTTGATGAAACTTTCCACCCATGCGGCGTGGTCAGTATCCTTACACACCACGAGCATAAACGGCTTCACCGTACGAACAGGGTTCTCCGGGGTACTATGATTGGCGGCATAGACCTCCAGCTTGCGTTTAGTGCTTTCGTGGCAGGTGATGCCATCCAGAAGCATCATTTTATCGAGCTGCTCATCACCGAAATTGTAAAAATCAATGTCGGATCGGGTAACCGCAAACGGGGTACGGGTATAGCCATCCTCGATTGCCTTGGACAGCGGATACTCAAAGACCACATTCTTAAACGGCACTTGCTTATTCCCTTTGGTAACAAGCGGTGTGGCAGTCAGTTCCAGGCCAAGAAGAGGATTCAGTTCATTAAGGGCCTGTGCGCCTTTTTCTGCACGGTAGTGGTGCGATTCATCCATGATCAGAACCAAATCCGGCAGATTGGAAAGGTACTGATAGAACGAGTCACCGATGACCTCGTTCACCTTTTTCATGTTCGCACCCTCCTTATTGAACTTGTCGATATTGTATACGAAGATACGAATATCGGATTCAAACAGGGAGATGGTCTTATCCCGGTAATCCTCATCCGTGATAATCTGCGGAGGTGTGCTGAAGCAGCCAAGCCCCTTGAACACATACTTGGCGCCGCCGCTATCACTTAAGTCTCTTTTCAGTTTATCGTAGATGGTGGTATTCGGCGCAACGACAAAAAAGTTCTTAATACCGTGCTGGGTATACAGATAGGCAATGAACGCACCCATCAGTCTGGTCTTACCAACGCCGGTAGCCAGCGCAAAGGTCAGCGACATAAAATCACGCTCAAAATCGGAGCAGATCGGATACATCGCATGGACAGCCCCAAGGGCAGCTTTCAAATTCATGCCCTTGCGGAGCATAACGCTATTTACAATTTCTTCCAGAATTTTTAGAGACTGCTCCTGCGGTTTACGCAGGGACATAACGCCACTGATATAGTCCGTGGTGTATTGAGGAAAATAATTATTCATCGCAATCCTCCTCATCCCACTCATCATATACCGGCGGATGCACAATGTTCAAGTTATAATCGGTCTTTCCGAATTCACAACGGCCGAGAAGCATCTGCGGAATTTTCTTGATGGTGATATTGCTATACGCCTTATCCAGACCGCTGTCAAAGGAACGGCAGGCAATAATGAGATATTCGCCGTCTTCCATAGTTTCCTTGATGGAATCCAGATAAGTGCTGTTGAGGTGCCGTGTGGTCACGAAGAGGTAACTGCTCTCGTTGCCCACAGACTGTTTCCAGAATAAATCCTTGTCTGGCTGATAGCTAAAACCTTCATGCAGAGCAACAGCGGCAGCAAGCATATCGGCATCGTATTCCTCATTTATTACGAATTCATCAAACGGGTCACGGTTGATAAGGGACGGAGCCAGTTCAAAGAAACGATAACCGCCGCCGCCTTGCCAATTTTCAGCACCTGTGATACCGCTTTTATCTGTACCGCTAATCACTTTATCCAAACGCACCTTGCAATGCGAATAGGCATGGTCACCCATTTCGATGCCAATATAGCGTCTATTCATTTTATGTGCCACAGCAGCAGTTGTACCAGAGCCAAGGAAAGAGTCAAGGATAAGATCCCCTGGATTAGTTGCGATATGGATAATTCTCTGTATCAAAGTTTCTGGCTTAGGGGTATCAAAAATATTATTCTTGCCAAAAATCTCCATAATTTCCTTCTTGGCAGAATCTGTATGGCCTACCTCATCACTTGGCCACCATGTCCAAGGAGCCACGCCGGGAACCTCGGATAAATAACGAATTTTATTCGGTTGGCTGTTATTATCCTTGCCAAAATAAATACGGCCATCAGCAAGTAACTCTTCAAAAGTTTTCTTCGACAAAGACCAGCATCTGCCTGCAGGCGGAGTATGTACTTTTCCTCCGGGTGCAATAATTTCATAAAACTGATCGGGAGTGGCATGCCCCGCCTGTGCCGTCATTGGAACGGGTCTCCAACGACCACGAGGGTCATTATTGGGATTCTTATAAACCTTTGCCTGCTCTTCCGTCATCGGAACAAGGTTTCTGATTTCCTTAAACCGAACAGGATTTTTTGCGTACACCAAGATGTATTCATGCACATCACCGATAGACTCGCGGTTTTCACGGGAATAGCGTTTCTGCCATACAATCTGTGCAATAAAATTATGGCGTCCAAATATCTCGTCGCACAAGACGCGAATATAAGCTTGCTCGGCATCATCGATACTTATCCAAATACTCCCCTCTGTTTCGTGCAGCAGATTCCACAGGATAGTAAGGCGAGGGCGAATCAAATTTAGCCAGATACTATGCTCAACATTATCATCATAATGCTCAAATGCAGAGCCGGTGTTATAAGGTGGATCTATATACACACATTTCACCTTACCCGCAAACCGGGGCTCTAAAGCTTTCAGCGCCAACAGGTTATCCCCGTGAATAATCATATTCTCGGTATCCGGGTCAGCGGCGGTGTTGGAGAGAGCCGCCTTCTCAATCAGCAGACGGGGCTCAATGCGAATAGGCTCGTCCTTTCCGTACCAGGTAAGTTCCAGTTTGTTAGCCATTATTTTCTACCTCCGTCATAGGAATCGCAGAGGTGAAGGGTTTAACTCCCTGTTCGAAGGCCATCGGTAAAGTACGGATATATCCTCCTAAACGAGCCACCTCGTGTTTTCTTACCATATTATTATAAATCATGTGGTTTACTCCTTCTCAGCGTCCGGCAGGAATTCCAGAATATCGTCCACACCGCAGTTCATCGTGCGGCAGATGCTTTCAATCGTATCTAATGATAAATACCCATTCCGCTTCATCCGTGTAATGATATTTGCAGAGAATCCGGCTTGCTGCTGAAGCTGAGCCGTGGTCATGTCCTTCTCAATCAGCAGATGGAACAGTCTCTTATAACTAACAGCCATAATCACGCCTCCGTGCGTAGTTCAAATCACATATAAAAATATTGTATCACGCAAATGTGAATTTTCCAATACCGATCAGCCTTCCCGCAGACTTTTTCTGTGGAGGCTGCTTTTTCTCCAAGGGGCGATTTCGGTGGTATTTTTGCTTATAGGCAGAGGGAAAGAAATTTTCGGATTTTCTGTTCAAACCACTTTCTCACCTCCAGTGGGTAATGAGAGAACCTTAAAAAATCAAAAGGAGGCTCACACAGTGCAAGTTCAATTAGAGAAAATACCGCTGGCCCTAAACGCCAATGGCCAGTTCTGCAACTGGAAATACGACCCTGCCGCTGTCGCAGCCCCAAGAGCAAAAAAAAAACGGCGCAGCCGGATCACTCCAAACTATGCCGATTTTTCCCAGGTACCGTTTTTTCCGGTCAGTGCAGCAGAAAACACGCTGCCTGATGTCCTTCCCCTAGCTCCCGCAGTGCGGGCCTGGCTTTCCTGCAGACCTCCTGTACGTACGGGCAGCGCCCGCAGTATGGACAGCGTTCCCGGCTGTACTCCTCTTCCTCCATGCCCAGCTCCTGTATCCGGATTTCCTTCCGTCGCCGATCCTTTACTGAGAACACGGCAGCTAAAAGCGCCCGGGTATAGGGGTGCACGGCGTCTTCTGCCAGTTTTTCGCTTTCCAGGATTTCCACCACTGTCCCGGCATACATCACCGCAATCCGGTGGGAGATCTTCCGTACCACCGCCAGATCGTGGCCGATGAACAGATAGGTCAGCCCCATCTCCCGCTGCAGCCGGGAGAGCAGCTCCAGAATCTGCTTCTGCACGGACACATCCAGCGCGCTGGTGGCCTCGTCCAGAAGCAGTATCTGTGGGCGGATGGAGATCGCCCGGGCAATCACCACACGCTGGAGCTGGCCGCCGCTGAGCTGATGCGGAAGGCGGGTCATCAGCTCCCCGGGCAGCTCGACCAGCTCCAGCAGACGGAGCGCCTCCTCCCATGCTGCTTTGCGGTCCATCATTCCAAAGTAAACCAAAGCCTCTGTCAAAAAGGTGCCGACCTGCATTCTCGGGCTGAACACGGAATAGGGATCCTGATAGACCATCTGCACCTGCCGGTACACAGACCTTCTCTCCCGTCTCTTCATACCGGTGATCTCCCTTCCGTCCAGATAAATCTCCCCTGCTGATACATCCGTCAGGCGGGTAACCAGCCTGGCCAGGGTGCTCTTGCCGCAGCCGCTCTCCCCCACGATGCCCAGGCACTCGCCGCGATGGACGCTTAGGGATACGCCGCACACTGCGTCCGTCATTTTCCCCTTCCTGCCCGACGGAAAGGACTTGTACACATGCTCCAGTGTAAGGATTGGTTCTTTATTCTGCAAGTCGTTCATCCTCCAGTTCCGGCACCGCCGCAAGGAGAGCCTGGGTATAGGCTTCCCGGGGATGCTGTGTGATCTGCTCCGCGGTTCCCCATTCCACCAGACGGCCGCTCTGCATTACGCCGATATAGTCGGACATATACGCGGCCACACCCATATTGTGGGTAACCATGATCATCGAGGTGCCGTACTTTTCCCTCAGCTCCATCAGCTGCCGGACCACCTGCGCCTGGATCGTTACATCCAGGGCGCTGGTTGGTTCATCAGCGAATAAAATCTTCGGCCTGAGCGTCATCGCCATGGCGATGGCTACCCGCTGGCGCATCCCGCCGCTCAGCTCAAAGGGATAGGCCCGCAGGATCCGTTCCGTATCGTGCAGATGTACCCGGTGGAGCATCTCTTCCGCCAGGGACAGGCACTCCTTTCTGGACAGTTTTTCGTGGGAACGGATAAATTCCACGTACTGGGCGCCTACCCGGGCAATGGGATTCATGTACCGGCCGGCGTCCTGGAAAATGATCGCTGCATCCCGCCCGCGCATTTTCTGGATCTGTCCGCTGCCGTCAACCGGCTGATCCAACAGCCGGATGGTTCCCCCCGCAATGGATGCCGTCTTTGGCAGCAGCCCCAGTACACCGTGAATCAGCGTGGACTTTCCGCTTCCGCTTTCACCCACAATGCTGATGATCTGTCCCTGCTCTGCCTCCAGAGAGACATGGCTGACCACTTTCTTTTCCCCATCATAGGTGATGGAGAGATCGTTAAGCGCTAAGACCTTCATCGGATATTATTTCGTCGTAAGTGTATTGGTAATGAAATAGTAATCAATCGGATAAGGCACTACATTTTCCACATCGCTGTCTGCTACTACGTAGTTGCTCTGGGTTACCAGAAACAGGTTTACGGAATCGGCCAAAAGCAGCTTTTCCGCCTCAACCGTCAGGCTCTGTCTCTCCTCCAGATCAAACGCGGTGGTCAGCTTATTGCAGATTTCATCGATCTCGGCATTGCTGTAGTTACCAAAGTTGTTCGGTGCATCGGTCTTGAACATGGTGTCCATCAGCCACTGAGGATCTCCGGTGGACAGCGTCTGCCAGTTCTTGATCAGGATATCAAAATCCCTGTTGGCCTCCAGATCGCTTGTGCTCTCCATAAAGCTCAGCTCCAGATGGATGCCCGCCTGCTGTGCCATGTACTGCATTGCCTCGCAGGCAGCGGTCATGGTCGCATCGGAATAGGCGATGGTCAGCGTCAGCTCCTTGCCGTCCTTCTCCACGTATCCGTTTCCGTCTGTATCTGCATATCCGGCCTCCTCCAGGCAGGCAGCCGCTTTTTCCACATCATAGGTCTGCTTTTCCAGTTCGTCATACGCATACGGTGCAGATGCCGGATAAGGCGCTCCGGATACGGTAACGCCGGTTCCCATGATCTGGGCGATGGACGCATAGTCAATGCTGCACTCCAGAGCCTTTCTCACGTTATAGTCAGACAGGAACTCATTGCTGTGGTTCAGCACAGCGACACGCATACGTGTTCCCTGGGTATCATATACCGCATAGTCTTCGTTTTCTTCAAAACGCGGAAGATCGGTTGCGCTGATTCGCTGTACGATATCCACCTCGCCGGACTCCAGGGCCATCGCGCGGGTACGG
>JAHZHG010000043.1:0-2376 GCA_019420425.1 Clostridiales bacterium | reverse complement strand
GTCATCGGTGATATTCTTGATGGTCATGGTCTCCACATCGGAGGCTCCTCCCCAGTAATCCTCGTATCTGGCGGTCTGAATTTCCACATCCTTGGTAAAGCCGGTAATCATGAACGGGCCGGTGGCGATGGGCTGGGACTCAAAATCTGTTCCTGCATCAACATCGATTACGGTATAGATCGGCTCGGTCAGGTTAGCCAGGAATGCGCCGAAGGGCTCTTCCGTAGTAAAGGTGATATCCTGTCCGTCTGCCTCAATGCTGGCAATCTTGGCTGCGGTCTTTCCTCTCTCCTGGAGCTCCATTACCCGCTCAAAGGAGGCCTTTACCGCTGCCGCATCCACCGGTTTGCCATTGTGGAAGGTTACGCCGTCCCGGATATGCATTTTCCAGGTCACCTCGTCAACCATCTCCCAGCTGTCTGCCAGCTGGCCCACGATATTCAGGTTTTCATCCACCGTTACCAGTGTCTCTCCTGCTCCCACACGCATCAGTGTCCAGCCGTCGTATTCAATGGCCGGATCCAGGCTGGTGCCAAACCAGTAAAGCGCTGCATTCAGGTGCTTTCCGGTACTCTCCTCTGCGCTGCAAAAGCTGCCCAGCGCGGTCACGCCCAATGCCAGGGCGCAGACAAAGCTTACTACTTTTCTCCTCATGTTCTGCTATCTCCTTTTCCTCTTTTTGCGGCCCTCGTAGCGGGGAGCCAGTATATCTCTAAGGCTGTCGCCCAAAAGATTGAAAATAATGACGTGGAGCACAATCGTCATTCCCGGGTAAATGATGAGCCACGGCGCAGACTGGATAAATTTTCTGCCCTCGCTGAGCATAAAGCCCCACTCCGGCGTAGGCGGCTGGGAAGCCAGTCCCAGCAGAGACAGTCCGGCCAGGGTCAGCAGGTTTGCCCCGATATCCTGGGTAATATTCACCAGCAGGTAGGGAAACACATTCGGCAGGATATACCGCCGGATAATCTGCAGCTCGGAAAGCCCGCCCATTCTTGCCTCCTCCACGTATGCATTGTTTTTTATCGAAAGCACCAGCGCTCGGGAAACCCGGGCGTACTCTGTCCAGCCTACCAGAGACATGGCCAGCACCGTATGATTCAGGCTGGAGCCAAGGACGCTGACCAGCGCAATGACAAATACCATGGAGGGAATCGCCATTACCATATCCGTCAGCCGGGTGATCACCATGTCGGTTTTCCCGCCCACGTATCCGGAAATCACGCCGATCAGAATGCCTCCCACGGAAATGATGGCAATGACCCAGAATACAATCAGCAGGGAGGTCCGCCCTCCGTAGATCAGACGGGACAAAATACATCTGCCGATCTGGTCTGTTCCCAGGGGATACTGGGCGCTGCCGGAAATCATCATGTTTTTATAGTCGTTTGCAATCGGATCGTTCGGAGCCACCCAGGGGGCGAACACCGGAATCAGAATCAGGATCACCGCGCACAGAAAAAGAAACATAAACTGCCTGCTCTGCCATGCCCGCTTTACATACAGCTTCATGCCCGTTTACCTCCCAGCCGGATTCTGGGGTCAAGGAACTGATAGGACAAATCTACGATCAGATTTACCAGTACGTAGATAATGGCCATCCACAGCACATACCCCTGAATAATCGGATAATCCTTGACGGAAATGGCATCTACAGCCATTTTTCCCACACCCTGCCATTCAAAAATGGTTTCCACAATGGTCGCTCCACCCAGCAGGCTTCCAATGGACATGCCGAACATGGTAACGATGGAAAGCAGGGAATTGGGCAGGATATGCAGCCAGATAATGCGGGTTTTGCTCAGCCCGCGGGATAAACCGCCGGTTAAATAGTCCCGGTTCATTTCCTCCAGCATACTTCCGCGCAGCCTGCGCACGTACACCGACACCATCCAGAAGGCCAGCGTAACCGAGGGAAGAACCAGGTGCCGGATGCCGCCTGTGCCCATAATCGGCAGCCAGTGCAGCTTTACGCCGAAGGCATACATCAGCAGGGTTCCCACCCAGAAGCTGGGCATGGACACGCCAAAGAAGGAAATAAACCGGATCAGATAGTCCGCCCACCCATTCTGGGCCACAGCGGAAAGTACCCCCAGGGGAATTGCCAGCAAAACGGTCAGCAGAAGTGTGGTTCCGGTCAGAATCAGCGTGTTGGGAATCCGGTTGGTCAGCTGTGTCCAGACGGCCGTACCATACTTGTAGGACTCACCCAGATCTCCGTGGAGTACCCGCCCCAGCCAGTCGGCATATTGGACGATAAATGGCTCGTTCAGGCCCATTTCCTCCTTCATCCGCTCCACCATCGCCTGATCCGGCACAACGCCCAGGCTCTCATATTTCAACGTCACCGGATCGGAGGGCGATAAATAGGTCAGG
>JAHZHG010000429.1 GCA_019420425.1 Clostridiales bacterium | reverse complement strand
ACTGCTCCAGATATTTTGCGTCAATACCTGCTTTTTCTGCAATCTTGGTAATCGGCTCCATGACCGTTTCCTGTGCAATTTCAATGTCTGATTTGAATCCCATAAGAAATAAAACTCCTTTCCATACCTCACAGCACTAGGCTAGTTTTTTTAATGTGGTAATCGATATATCTCCGATAACCGCCAGATCCTCCGTGTGGAAGGCTATCGGGAAATTATCTCCGAAAAGAATCTGGGCCGAAGGGGGAAATTCCTCATCCCCAGCCCACAGCAGAAACCGTACCGGGAACCCATCCAGGATCTCAAACTCCCAGGAAGCGTCCGCCAGCTCCAGCTTTTCTGCTCCAAGCCGCTCCATTGCCCGGTTAAATACCTCCAGACGGTTTCCGTAGGAAAAGGCAAGACGCGTAATACATCTGCCGGAAAACTGCCGGAAATACACTTCCCCCCAGGGCATTTCGCGGTAAGTGAGGAAGTTTCCCGTGGATACCGCCGCACACCCTTCCGTCAGGTGCCGGATAACCAGGATCCTGGCCGCATCCATTTCCAAAAGGGGACAAAATTCCCCATCCTCCTCTGTCCTGCTCACGGCAAAGCCGGGCCAGGACACCTCGTAAGTCTTATAGAGGAAGTTCAGGGTAAACACCTGCTTTTCCTCATCATAAGGCAGCCCTGTCCTGGCACTGATTTCCTGCGGATCCTGCTTTTCATACACTGCTTTGTAATGTTCAAAGGGAATCCGTTCTTTGTCGTCTTTTTCATATGTCGGGATCATTGGGCCACCTCAGTCTGTAATATCGTTTTGATTTTACTGCTCCACAGACGGAAACAGCGTACTGTCCGTATGGGGCAGGAAGCAGCAGGCAACGAACTCATCCATATACGTGGGCTCGGTGCTCAGCTCTAAATAGGTCATATTATGTGCCACTTCGGCCACCTTTTCTTCTGCCTGCCCGGAAAGCAGCATACAATACGCTCCTGACAGGGAAGAGTTTCCGATGTAGCTGAATTTCTCCAGCGGAATATCCGGAAGCATACCGATACATACGGCATTTTTCATATTGATTCCGCTGCCAATACCGCCGGCAACATAAACGTGCTCGATCATCTCCACGCCGAAATCCAGAGACTTCAGCATCGTACGGATACCGGAGAAAATCGCGCCCTTGGCACGGATAAAGCTCTCAATATCCACTTCGGTGATCTCCACGTCCTTAACGGAGGCGGCATCCTCTTTAAAGGCCAGGACATAACTGCCCATGCCATATTCATCGTGACGGATACGCGCTCCTTCACGGATAAATTTGCCCTTCGGGCTGATGATCTTGCACCGGAACAGCTCACTGATCAGGTCAATGATGCCGGAACCGCAGATGCCCACCGGCTTCTGCCCCGGATCGCCAATGACAGAGAGCGTCGGCTCCATCGTCTCGGCGTCAATCGTACATGCCTCAATGGCGCCGTCCGTGGCGCGCATCCCGCAGCTGATATCTCCGCCCTCGAAGGCCGGCCCGGCCGAACATGCACAGCTCATCAGAAATTCGGAATTGCCGAACACGATTTCTCCATTTGTACCCAGGTCAATGAAAAGAGACATCTCCTCCTTGTTCCAGATACAACTGGCAAATGTTCCCGCGGTAATATCCCCGCCCACATAACTGCCGATGTTTGGCGCTATGCGTACGCTTGCATGGGGATAAATGGGAAGGCCAAGATCCTGCGCATATATGGAAGTTGTCTCAAAAAATGCCGGAATCCACGGTTCAAGACGCACGGGATCGGTATTTACCCCTACCAGCAGATGGTTCATCGTCGTATTTCCCGCCGCGCACATCCGATAGATGCTTAGCGGACTAATTCCCGCGGCCCTGCACATATTGGCAATCAGCGGGTTCAGCGTCTCCTTGATGATCGCATCCTGGAGTTTCTTTTTCCCGCCAGGCTTTACGGATTCAATGATTCGGTTAATTACATCAGCGCCGTAGCGAATCTGCCCATTGCCGGTGGAACCCTTAGCCAGGATTTTTCCGTTTTCCATATCAATAAGCAGGGCAGCCACCGAGGTTGTACCTATATCCACAGCCAGGCCGCCGATTATCGCTTTTTCCGATGCCGGCAATACATCCAGCACCTCTGCCTTGTCTTCTCCCCTTTTGATTACACACTGCACGTCAAAATGGGAATCCCGTAAGACATCCGGGAGCTTTTTCAATACATAAAATGGTATCTTTACCCTGGAAACACCGGCTGCCGCTTCTACCGCCCAAGTAAGGCGTTCGTTATCCGGCATCGTGTCATCCAAGGAGGGTGCGTCCATTGAAACAG
>JAHZHG010000428.1 GCA_019420425.1 Clostridiales bacterium | reverse complement strand
CGGATGAAAAAACAGATAAAAAACCGGACAGTGAAAGCGGAAGTGCACACAGATGTGATCGAGGAGCGGGAGGCGCGGGAAATGCCGAAGGCTTCAGAAAAGAAACGGCAGCTCGCACTTTTCCAGCGAAAAAAATAGACAGCCGGGAACATGGAGGAATACATGAATATTTTGGTTATCTCACTGGGGTGTGACAAAAACCTGGTAGATACGGAAAACATGCTGGGCATGATGACGCAGAAGGGCTGGCAGATGGTAGACGATGAGGAGCAGGCGGACGTGATTCTGGTCAATACCTGCTGTTTTATCAATGACGCCAAGGAGGAGAGCATTCAGAGTATCCTCGAGATGGCTGAATATCGCAAAAGCGGCCGGTGCCGGGCGCTGATTGTCACCGGCTGCCTGGCGGAGCGCTACAGGGAGGAGATCCGAAAGGAGATTCCCGAGGTGGATGCTGTGCTGGGTACAGCTTCCTACGACCGGATTACCGAGGTGGTCGAACAGGTACTGGAGGGCAGCCATCCGGAGCTTTACGGAAAGCTTGACCGTACGGTTATGCCCAGGACCCGACGCATCGTGACTACCGGCGGGCATTATGCCCACCTGAAGATTGCAGAGGGTTGTGATAAGCATTGTACCTACTGCATCATTCCCAAAATCAGAGGCCCCTACCGGAGCATTCCGATGGAGGAGCTGGAACGCCAGGCGGAGGAGCTGGCAGAGCAGGGCGTAAAGGAACTGATCCTGGTTGCCCAGGAGACGACCATATACGGAGTTGACCTTTACGGCGAAAAGTCTCTGCACATTCTGCTCAGGCGGCTCTGCCGGATACAGGGAATCCGCTGGATCCGGATACTTTACTGCTATCCGGAGGAAATCTACGATGAGCTGATTTCCACGATCAGGGAGGAGCCGAAGATCTGCCATTACCTGGATATTCCCATCCAGCACGCCAGCAATGAGATTCTGCGCCGGATGGGCCGCAGGACGACAAAGGAAGAGCTGATTGCGATCATCGAAAAGCTGCGCCGGGAGATTCCGGATATTGTGCTGCGCACAACGCTGATTACCGGCTTTCCCGGGGAAGAGGAAAGTCACCACGCGGAGCTGATGAACTTTGTGGACGAGATGGAGTTCGACCGGCTTGGCGTATTCACTTATTCCCAGGAGGAGGGAACGCCTGCGGCCATGATGGAAAATCAGGTGCCGGAGGAGGTAAAGGAAATGCGCCGCGGAGAGCTGATGGAGCTGCAGCGCGAAATTGCCATGGATCTGAGCGAAGCGCGGGTCGGCCAGAAGCTCTGGGTAATGATCGAAGGCCAGATGTCCGGTGAACAGGCATATGTGTCCAGGTCCTATGCGGATGCGCCGGGAGTGGACGGCTATGTGTTTGTCCCTGCGGATGAAACGCTGGTTTCCGGAGATTTTGTCCGGGTAGAGATAACTGCTGCGATGGATTATGATTTAATAGGAGAGATTGCCGATGAATCTGCCGAATAAACTTACAATTTTGCGGGTCTGCATGATTCCGGTATTTGTAGTATTTATGCTTGTAGATGTGGCCGGAGAGGCAGACAACTACATAGCGGCTGTGATTTTTATCGCGGCGAGTCTGACGGATACGCTGGATGGCTATCTGGCAAGGAAAAACCATCAGGTGACGAATTTTGGAAAGTTTATGGATCCGCTGGCGGACAAGCTTCTGGTAAGCTCAGCAATGATCTGCATGGTGGATACGAGACAGCTGCCCAGCTGGGTAGTGATCGTGATTATCAGCCGTGAGTTTATCATCAGCGGCTTCCGCCTGGTGGCGGCGGACAAGGGAATTGTCATTGCGGCCAGCTGGTGGGGGAAGATTAAGACGGTTGTACAGATGGTAATGATCATTTCCCTGATTCTGGATCTGGGCGGGGTTTTTGATGTGATCAATCCGATTCTGATTTATGCGGCTTTGATCCTTACCGTTGTGTCTCTGCTGGATTATCTGGTGAAAAACCGCAGTGTGATTGAACAGACAAAATAGGAGGCGCATGGGCGTGCGGGACGAAGGAAAGGAAAAGCAGATCATCCGGCGGATGACAAACCAGGGGCTGACGCTGACCGGCGGCATGATTGCCGCCAGGCTGACGGATGTGCCGGGAAGCTCCGCCGTATTTAAGCAGGGCTTTGTCACCTACTGTGATGAAGCAAAGCACAGGCTGGTGGGAGTGAAGCGCTCCACGCTGAAGAACTATACGGCAGTGAGTGCCCAGACAGCAGCCGAGATGGCCAAAGGGGGGGCAGCTGCGGCAGGAGCGGATGCGGCGGTTTCTGTCACCGGATATGCCGGCCCGGCTG
>JAHZHG010000427.1 GCA_019420425.1 Clostridiales bacterium | reverse complement strand
GCTGGCACTGAAGCTTTCCGAACGAGGCTGTGAGCTGAATTCCATGCAGGAGCGGGACGAGAGCCTGGAAAGCTACTATATCCGTCTGATTGGAGGTGACAGCCATGAATAAGCTTTTACGCGCCGGTATTCCCCGGATGAAACGGTCGAAGGTTCTGTGGCTCTGCTGCCTCGTCCTTTGCGTGAACACACTGATTGCCAGCTTTTCCTCGTATGATCAGATGGTCAAATACGGATATGAAGTGGCAGCAGAGGAGGTTCTGTTCCCGTTTATTCTGCTGGAGGGTATCGCACTGAGTGTTTTCATCAGCCTGTTTGTGGGAACGGAGCACAATGACGGCACGATCCGCAACAAGCTGGTGGTCGGGCATGCCAGGAGCAGTATCTTTATGTCTAACTTTATTCTGTGCGCGCTTTCCGCGGTTCTTTTCTATATGATTCCGGTGTTGGTGGCAATGGTACTGGCCATTCGCCTGTTCGGGCCGATACAGTTGGCAGGCTCTTCTCTGGTCATGCTTTTGGTGGATGGCCTGCTGGCGTGTATTGCCTATGCGGCGATATTTAATCTGATTGCCATGCTGGTCACCAGTAAGGCTCACGGAGCAGTCGCTGCTATTCTGACCGCGTTCATCCTGCTGTTTCTGGCGGCATGGCTGTACAATGCACTGATCCAGCCGGAGACCATTCAGGAGATTACTACCACAATGGCCGCAGCCGAGACAGATCTTTCCCAGGTGGATCTGCAGGAGGTGCCGAATCCGCGGTATCTGACCGGATTGCAGCGGGATACCTTTCAGTTCCTTGTGGATTTTCTGCCCAGCGGCCAGACTGCCCAGATTAATGAGCTGGAAGTTCTGCATCCGTACAGGCTGGCGCTGTATTCCCTGTTGATTGCAGCAGGAACAAATCTGGCCGGTGTGTGGCTGTTCAAAAGAAAAGATATTCAATAGATTGAGGGGAAAATATGGTTGTCCTGCTTTGTATACTGTGTGGAATTTTGCTGATTTTAACGGCCTGCCTGGCTGGAAAGCTGCTTTCGGTTTACCGTGCGGCGGATGAACTGCGCAGAGAATTTCCCGAACGGCTGAATACGGATACAAATGTAGGGCTGGACCTCTCCACTGCCGATCGGAAAATGAACGCTTTAGCTGCTGAGCTGAATCAGCAGCTAAAGCTGCTTAGAAAAGAACATATCCGCTATGTCAACGGGGACGAGCGGTTGAAACGGGCAATGACAAACGTAGCCCACGACCTGCGCACGCCGCTGACGGCCATTTGCGGCTATCTGGATCTGCTTGCTGAGGAGGAGATGTCGGAGACCGCGAAAGCATATCTGGCCATCATCGAAAACCGGGTGTTTACCTTAAAGGAACTGACCGGGGAACTGTTTCAACATTCAGTCATGCTTTCTCCAGAGCTATCCGGTGAGTGGGCAGAAATATCTTTAAACCGCGCGCTGGAGGAATGTATTGCCGCTTATTATGGGGCATTCAAAAAAGCAGGGATTATCCCGAAAATCTGTATGCCCCAGGACCGGGCAGTGACGCGCAGGCTAAACCCCAAGGCCCTGTCAAGGATACTGTCCAATATTGTCAGCAATGCCATTAAATACAGTGACGGAGACTTTTCTGCCTCTCTGGAGGAAAACGGCACATTCTGCTTTTCCAACCATGCCGAAAAGCTGGATCAGATACAGGTGGGGCATCTTTTTGAACGCTTTTTTACCGTAGAAAACGGCAGAAATGCCAACGGACTGGGGCTTTCCATAGCAAAAACGCTGACGGAGGAGATGGGAGGCCGCATGGATGCAAAATATCGGGAGGACGTGCTCAGCATACGGATTACCTTTGAAGAAAACAGATAAATAAAATAAAAAATCACTGTACAAAATTTAAAATCTATGATATGATAATAAAAGTTACACAATAGATAAATAATCTTTTGGCTGCATCAGGCAGCCGTCATTTTCCGGCTATTGTTCAGGCCGGGACTTTCCCAAACTTATTTGGATAAATATATGGCGATAAGCTAAAGGAGGCGGTATACGCTGAGTGAAGAAGAAATGAAACTGCTGATGCGTCCGGGTTTTTACAGTCGGCTTATGCAGGAAAAGCAAAGCATTCGTGAAGATATCCGGCGCCTGACAGAAGGAAAAGAAAAATTTGCCTGCGAATACATCTACGGAGAATCCGTGAGCAGAGGTAATGCAGGGGATAACGAAAGGCAAACCGTCCGCGGGGGAAGCCGGGATGGGAGAACGCTGCAGATCCTCCGCCGGGCAGACTGGCGATGGCGGCTGGAGCTTGCCAGCCTGGAGCAGGAATATCAGCGCTGCCGGGAGCAGGAACGGATG
>JAHZHG010000426.1 GCA_019420425.1 Clostridiales bacterium | reverse complement strand
CAGCCGGAGGTGCTTTCCGTTATCCGTATATACTGCTTTGGCAGCGGCGCCGAGCTGGAGGTGATTCCGGAAAAGGACGGGCGGACGGATACAGAGGCGCTGAAGGCCATGCTGGATGAAACGACAGCCTGCGTCTATGTGCAGCAGCCCAATTTCTACGGCCTGCTGGAGGACTGCGGAAGGATCGCAGACATCGCCCATGAGAAGGGCGCGAAGCTGATTATGGGCTGCAATCCCATTTCCCTTGCCATACTGAAAACGCCGGCGGAATACGGCGCGGACGTGGCAGTGGGCGAGGGGCAGCCTCTGGGAATCCCGCTGTCCTTCGGCGGCCCCTACCTGGGCTTTATGGCAGCTACCAAGGAGATGATGCGTAAGCTTCCGGGCCGCATTGTGGGCCAGACCACGGACGTGGACGGGAAGGTGGGCTATGTGCTGACCCTCCAGGCCAGAGAGCAGCATATCCGCCGGGAAAAGGCCAGCTCCAATATCTGCTCCAACCAGGCCCTCTGCGCCATGCGCGCATCCGTATACGGGGCGGCCATGGGAAATCAGGGAATGGTTCAGGCAGCCGAAAGCTCCATGTCCAAGGCGCACTATCTGGCAGAGCAGCTGGAAAAAGCAGGATGTCCCAGAACGCACAGCGGAGAGTTTTTCCATGAATTTGTGACCACTGTTCCGGTAAAGGCAGCGGACATCCTGAGCGCGCTGGAGAAAAAGGGATATCTGGGCGGACTGCCCCTTAGCGAGCGGGAAATGCTCTGGTGTGCGACAGAGATGAACAGCAAAGCAGAGATCGAAGAGCTTGCAGAGATCGTGAAGGAGGTGTGCGGCAAATGAAGCTGATCGGTGAAAAAGGCTGCGAAGGGCGTGGGTTGAGCATCCTTCCGGCATGTGACGTCCCGGTATGCAATCCGGGCGAATGGAAGAGAGAAAAGCCCCTGCACCTGCCCCACGTCTCGGAGACGGAAATCAGCCGTCACTATACGGCGCTGGCAAAGCGCGCCCACGGAGTCAACGACGGATTTTATCCGTTAGGTTCCTGTACGATGAAATATAATCCGAAAATCAACGAAGCGGCAGCGGCCCTTCCGGGTTTTACGGGGGTGCATCCCCTTCAGGAGGAGCAATCCGTCCAGGGCTGCATGGAGGTGCTGGCCGCAGGAGAAAAGCTGCTGTGCGAAATCACCGGGACGGACGGGATGACCTTTCAGCCGGCAGCAGGCGCCCACGGGGAATTTACCGGGCTGCTGCTGATTAAAGCGTACCACAAAAGCAGGGGAGACGAAAAGCGGAATAAGATTATTGTCCCTGATTCTGCCCATGGCACCAACCCTGCCAGCGCGGCCATGGCCGGATTTTCCGTGGTGAACATCCCCTCTGGCAGCGACGGCTGCGTAGATCTGGAAAAGCTGAAGGAAGCGGTGGGCGAGGACACGGCAGGCCTGATGCTGACTAACCCCAACACGGTGGGTATTTTTGACCCGAATATTCTGGAAATTACCCGGATCGTCCATGAGGCCGGCGGTCTCTGCTATTACGACGGCGCAAACCTGAATGCGGTAATGGGCGTAGTACGTCCCGGCGATATGGGCTTTGACGTGGTGCACTTGAACCTGCACAAGACCTTCTCCACGCCCCACGGCGGAGGCGGCCCGGGCAGCGGCCCGGTGGGCTGCAAGGCGTTTCTCCTTCCCTTCCTGCCGGGCGTCCGCCCGAAGAGCGACCCGGAGACCGGGCTTTACCGCTGGGAGCGGGCGCAAAACAGCGTAGGCGATGTAAAGGCATTTTACGGCAATTTCCTGGTGGTGGTAAAGGCGCTTGCCTACATCCTTACCCTGGGCAGGGAGGGAATCCCCGAAGCCTCCGGCAATGCGGTGCTGAACGCCAACTACATGATGTGCCAGCTAAAGGACAGCTATCACATGGCATACGACCGGCTGTGTATGCATGAGTTCGTTATGTCCCTGGAAGAGGTGAAGCGCCAGACGGGCGTATCGGCCTTGGATATCGCCAAGGCCCTGCTGGATCACGGCATCCATCCGCCGACCATGTATTTCCCGCTGATCGTTCACGAGGCCCTGATGATCGAGCCGACAGAGACAGAGGATAAGGAGACGCTGGATGAGGTAATCGCCGTATTTAAGGAAGTATTGGAAAAGGCAAAGGAAAATCCGGAAGCCATGCATCAGATGCCGATGGCTACGCCTGTCCGGCGACTGGATGAGGTAACGGCGGCCAGGAAGCCGGTAATCCGCGGGTGATACTTTTTTGTACATATTGGATACCCGGACGCCGCTATGGTGGGGAGGTTGTCCATCCGTCGCTGATGGCAACGCTCCGGCGAACTAGCCGCTAACTC
>JAHZHG010000425.1 GCA_019420425.1 Clostridiales bacterium | reverse complement strand
GTCATATGCGCCGGAAATCAGATATACGGACTGTACCTCCGGATAATTGTAAATCCGCTCCGCAATTGTATCAAAGCCTTGGCCTCTCTGTGGCGTTACCCGCACCTCAATCAGCGCCGTTACCTTGTCAGAGGAGGTTTTATCCCAGTTAATCAGGGTGTGATATCCGCAGATCACCTCTTCTTTTTCCATCTCGGCAACTTCATTGGCGATTACCGTCTCATTTGTTCCCAGCAAAATGGCCAGCTCCTGCAGATCAATTTTGCTGTTTTTTTCCAGTAATGCTAAAATTTGTTCTCTCATGATGAACATCCTTTCAACTGCTCTATATTTATTCTTTTCTTTATTTGCTATCCAATAACCTTCAGCAGCTCATCCGGGATCGGACGGTTCAGATAACGGATATCCTCGCCGTTCTGTAAAATCCGGTCATTGCCTTTGGTGGTCCTGCCGATCACTGCCGCAGAGATCCCCTCCGCCGTCAATGCGTCTGCCAGGCCCTGCCCGTTTTCGGTTCCGATCACTGCGGAGCCTCCGGAATGCAGGCAGTATGGGTTCAGGCCGTAAAATTCACTGATTTCTACGGTCTCCTGTTTGATGGGGATCCTCTTCCAGCTGATCTCCAGCCCCACCCTGGCTGCCTCGGCCAGCTCCCACAATCCGCCAAGGATGCCGCTGCCGGATAATGCATACATGGCAAAAGCCCCAAGTTCCCAGGCTTTTGCCATGGCCGCCCCGGCATACAGATAGCGGGCCAGAGCCTTTGCCTTATCCAGGAAGGAAAGCGGATATCTCCGAGTCAGCTCTTCTTCCTTCACTGCCGCCAGGACTGCCGTACCGGCAAGACCTGCCCAGCCAATCATCACCAGATCCATCCCCGGGGCAAAGCCCGGCGGCGTTTTCTTTTGCAGGCCAAACAGGGTGCCGGTCATTACCGGGGCGCTGACTGCAGCGGCAGTCTCCGTATGGCCGTTGATGATCTGTATGTTTAATTCCCCGCAGACCTGATCCAGTCCGCGCATCCAGCCCTTGAGCCGGGCTTCCTCCATCGTCTCCGGCAAAAGCAGCTGGAGAGTCAGGGCGGAGGGCACGGCCCCCGCAGCCGCGAGGTCATTGGCCGCCTGACAGAGAGCCATCCGCTGCCAGGTGCCTTCGTTTTCTTTTTTCGGTATCCAGGCCCCCGACAGGGTATCGCAGAGGGACGTGCAGACCAGAACGCCCTCGCCGGGCAGCTGCAGCCTTCCGCAGCTTATCCCGTAGGCAGGTCCCTGCAGCACCAGAGGATTTTCGCTGTGCAGTTGTCTGTATACCGAACGGTCGAGAACCGCTCCGGACGCCTTCCCTTTCTTCATTCTCGTTCTCCTCTTATCGCCGTGCCGGGCAGCTTAGCCGGTCACAATCTCCTCCGGTATGGGCGGGATATCTATCGTCGTATCCCCCGGATCTGTGGC
This sequence comes from Clostridiales bacterium, assembly GCA_019420425.1. GTDB lineage: Bacteria > Bacillota > Clostridia > Lachnospirales > Lachnospiraceae > JAHZHG01. Next base: position 912 of record JAHZHG010000425.1, on the reverse strand, counting down.
AGTGCCCGGATCTGTGGCTGTACCCGGATCCGTAGTAGTTCCCGGGTCTGTAGTGGTTCCCGGGTCTGTAACCGTGCCCGGATCCGTAGTGGTTCCCGGGTCTGTAGTGGTTTCCGGATCTGTAACTGTGCCCGGATCAGCTGCCGGCGCTTCGGTTTCCGCCGGCGCCTCGGTCTGCGGCGTTGATGCACTGGCGATCACCGCCTGCACCTGCTCCAGGCTGTTTGACGCAATTGCCGAATAGATCGCGGAAACAAGGGAGCTGTTGCCCGATGCCGTTCCTACCTCGTAGATCACGGGAACTGCAACGTAGTTGCTGCTGTTAACCTGTACAACCTCGGTTCCCTCGCTGGTGTATATGTATTTCCAGAGCACAGCCGTCATTCCCGTATGGGCGGACTGCACCTGCTGGAGATATCCGATATTCTGATCCTCCTTGGCCACCAGCTTGACGCCCGTCGGCTCTGTCGTTCCGGTTACCTCGCTGACAAACTCAATGCTGCGGTCTGCCGGTCTGGTCTCATGGCCGTAAATGGTAAAGGTCAATACTCCGCCGTAGGCATAACCTTCAATATATACCGGATAATCCAACGTATTGACAAAGGCAAGATCCATGATACCCTCTGCAATCGCCGCATCCTTTGACGGATCGACATAGCCTACGGTCATGGTATGATTCGATCTTGCCGTGACCTCCAGCTCGGCCTTTAATACTGCATTATATAAGGTGGTGGAAACCTGGCAGATTCCTCCGCCATAGCTGTCCACTACACGATTTTCTTCGTAAGACGCTGCCTGGGCATAGCCGTTCTCCGCAGTAAACGGGGTAACCGCCGCGGTTACGGAAAAGCTTTCCCCCGGAAGCAGCAGGGTGCCGTTGATCTTTGCGGCTCCTGTCTCCACATTCTGCGC
>JAHZHG010000424.1:1023-2364 GCA_019420425.1 Clostridiales bacterium | reverse complement strand
AGCGGGGTGGCGGTGGTTACGCCGTCATAGACAAAGGTGGTCATCCTTCCGGTGAAGGAAATCAGCAGAAAGCATCTGGCTGCCAGCGCCGGGTTCATAAAGTTCTGTCCCAGGCCGCCGAACAGCTGCTTAACCACAATTATGGCAAAGATACTGCCCAGTACGGGCATCCACCAGGGCACTCCTGCAGGCAGGTTCAAGGCCAGCAGCAGGCCGGTTACCACTGCGCTGAAATCTCCGATTGTTACCGGCTTGTGCATCAGCTTCTCGTAGAGATACTCTGCGAGCACACAAGCGGCCACGGAAATCAGAATCGTGATCAGCGCGTCCAGCCCGAAATTATATACCCCGAATACGCTTGCCGGAATAAGGGCAATACAGACCATCCGCATGATATTGGGCGTGGTCTGTGCGGAGCGCACATGGGGATTTGACGAAACATGCAAAAAACTGCTCATTTTTCTACTCCTCCCTATCTCTTTCTCTTGCCCAGCAGGATCTTACGCTGAGACTTGATCTCCTGGGCCAGCTGCCGCTTGGACGGGCATGCATAGCTGCAGCTGCCGCACTCGATGCATTCCATGCCGTTCATTTTCTGGAATGCTTCCTCGTCATGGCGCTGGGCCAGATCCGCCAGCCTGGACGGAATCAGATGCTCGGGACACGCGGCAACACAGCGTCCGCAGTTAATGCACGCCATACGCGCTGCAGCAGCCACCGGATCCTTCTTCATGCACAGCAGTGCGGAATAGGTTTTGGTCACCGGTACGTCCAGATTAAAGAGGGCAAAGCCCATCATCGGGCCGCCGGATATTACCTTCTCCGGCTCGGCGGTAAAGCCGCCCGCTTTTTCGATCAGCTCGTGATAATTTGTGCCCACACGCACGCGGAAATTGCACGGCTCCTTGATGGCATCGCCGGTCACGGTGACGATCCGCTCCATCAGGGGACGTCCGTTGACTACCGCATTATAAATTGAACAGACGGTATCACAGTTGTTCACGATACAGCCTGCATCCGCCGGAAGCATGGTGGAATTGATGCTTCTGCCGGTAACGGCATAGATCAGCATACGCTCAGCGCCCTGGGGATATTTGGTCTTTAAGGCCATTACCTCGATATTCGGATAATCCTTGGCCGCAGCGGTCAGCTTCTCCACGGCGTCCATTTTATTGTCCTCAATGGCGATTACGCCCTTTGCCTTGGGGAATATCTTTAATATGCAGCGCAGACCGCCCACCAGATACTCCGGCTGCTCCATCATCCGGCGATAGTCAGAGGTCAGATACGGCTCACACTCCACACAGTTAACGATGATCGTGTCGATCTTTTCCGGCTCCT
>JAHZHG010000424.1:0-1013 GCA_019420425.1 Clostridiales bacterium | reverse complement strand
GGGTAGGAAAGCCCGCACCGCCCATACCGACAATACCGGCCTCTTTAACAATCTGAATAATCTCCGCCTCTGACAGCTCGGAGAGCGGTTTGTTTTTGGGATACTCCACTTCTTCATATGCGCCGTCATTTTCAATAATGATGGCGTCCGCCATGGTTCCCACAGCAGTCAAACGTTTCTCTATCCCCTTTACCGTACCGGATACGGATGCATAGATCGGCGCGGACACAAAGCCGCCGGCCTCTGCAATCTTCTGCCCCGCCAGTACATGATCTCCCTTGGCAACCACAGGCGACGCAGGGGCGCCGATATGCTGGGACAGCGGATAAACCAGCTCGCCCTCCGGCAGCACATCCTGAATCGGCTTTGCCTTGGAAAGCGCTTTTCCGTCGAAGGGATGGATTCCTCCTTTAAACGTGAATCGTGCCATTTGTTACTACCTTCTTTCTTTATTCATTTGACAGCCCTTTTGTTGACTCACCGCTTATGCCTGTATGCGCACCGGATATTCCTGACTTTCCGCCGCCTGCCGGCGGTGGACTTTCATCGCAAATCTGTGTTATACTGGATTATCGGCAATATACAACAAGGAGTCGTCATGATTACAAAATTCTACTATCCGGACAAAACGGAAACCGCAGCGGCGCAGCAATATCTGCCCTCCTTCGGTTCCTGTGTATTTTTTGATATTGAAACCACCGGCTTTTCCCCTGCTTCATCCCTCGGCTACCTGATCGGTATGGCTGCCTGTCTGGACGGACGCTGGGTGATTACCCAGTATATGATCCAGGCAAAAGCGGAGGAACCGCTGCTGCTTGACACCTTCCTGAAGGGCATCCCCGACGCCTGTACCCTCGTCTGCTTTAACGGTGACCGCTTCGATCTGCCCTTTCTCGCGGGCCGGTGCCAAAAATACGGGCTGTCTCTGCCGTCCCGCCTGGAAACGCTGGATCTCTTTCGGACCTTCCGCCCGCTGAAAAAGCTGCTGAACCTGGCCCATATGAACCAGAAGT
>JAHZHG010000423.1 GCA_019420425.1 Clostridiales bacterium | reverse complement strand
CCAGCCGGACGGCCAGCTGCTCGTCCAGGGCGTAGACCTGATTGATAACCGCCAGATTCTGATGAAGGCCGATATGGTGGTTCTGGCGGCGGCCATCGAGCCGGATCCTTCGGTGCGAAGGATTGCCACGATGCTGACCGCCAGCATCGATACCAACAACTTCCTGACCGAGGCGCATCCCAAGCTGCGTCCGGTGGAATCCCCCACAGCCGGCGTATATTTATCCGGTGTGTGCCAGGGACCCAAGGATATTCCGGAGACGGTTGCCCAGGCCGGCGCCGCGGCAGTAAAGGTGATCGGCCTGCTGGCCAAGGATAAGCTGATGACGAATCCGTGCACGGCTCATTCCGACGAGCTGCTCTGCAACGGCTGCTCCTCCTGCGCGAATGTCTGCCCATACGGCGCGATCAGCTACGAGGAGCGTGAGGTCAACGACCACGGAATCCGGGAAAAACGCCGCATAGCCGTAGTAAATAATGCGCTGTGCCAGGGCTGCGGAGCATGTACCGTTACCTGCCCGTCGGGCGCAATGGATTTGCAGGGCTTTTCCAACAGACAGATTATTGCGGAGGTGGATGCGATATGCCGTTAGAGACAAAGGAAGAATTCAGACCGAAAATCGTGGCCTTCTGCTGCAACTGGTGCAGCTATGCGGGGGCCGATCTGGCCGGCAGCAGCCGCCTTGTATATCCGGCTGACGTAAAAATCATCCGGGTGCCCTGCTCCTGCCGGGTAAATCCCATGTTTATCCTGCGGGCCTTTGAAAAGGGCGCGGACGGCGTGATCCTCTGCGGCTGCCATCCGGGAGACTGCCACTACAGCACAGGCAACTTCTATGCCCGCCGCCGTATGGCGCTGCTGTTTTCCATGCTGGATTATATGGGCGTGGAGCACGGACGTACCCGGGTGGAATGGGTATCCGCAGCTGAGGGCGTGAAGTTTTCCGTTACGATGAATGAATTTGTAGAAAAAATCCGTTCCCTAGGGAAGAACGTAAGATTGGGGGATTTGCGATGCAGGAATTAAAGAACCGGATAAGCGCTCTGCTTGCAGACGGAACCGTACAGCGGGTACTCGGCTGGAAAACGGGAGACCTGCCCTACAATCCCGAGCCGGCCTTCTTTGCGAAGGAAGAGGAGCTGAAGGACTTTGTGTACAACGGGTTCTGCGGAGCAAATTTGAGCAAATATATGATAGAGGCTTCCAAGCTGGAGGGAAAAACGCTGGTCTGTTTAAAGCCGTGCGATACCTACAGCTTCAACCAGCTGCTTAAGGAGCACCGGATTGACCGGGATAAGGCGTACATCATCGGTGTGGGCTGCAAGGGCAAGCTGGATGTGGAAAAGATCAAAGCCCAGGGCATCAAGGGAATCGAAAGCATTTCCGGAGCCGAGGCGGACGGAGCAGCCGACGTGCTGCATATCCAGACCCTTTACGGCGAACGGTCCTGCAGCTATGCCTCCGCCATGCTGGAGCGGTGCCATGTGTGCAAGGGCAAGGAGCACCGGATTTACGACGAGCTGATCGGCGAGTCGGCAGATACGACGGACGGCGACCGGATGGAGCAGGTGAGGGCCATCGAGGCAATGCGCCCCGAGGAGCGGTTTGCCTTCTGGCAGAAGGAGTTATCCAAATGCATCCGCTGCAACGCCTGCCGCAATGTATGTCCCGCGTGCAGCTGCCGGAAGTGTGTATTCGACAGCACAAAATTCGACAGCGCCCAGAAGGCGAATGTGGACTCCTTTGAGGAGAAGATGTTCCATGTGATCCGGGCCTTCCATGTGGCCGGACGGTGTACGGACTGCGGAGAGTGCAGCCGGGTATGTCCCCAGGGAATCCCGCTGCATCTGCTGAATCGGAAGTTTATCGGAGACATCAATGCATTTTACGGAGAGTATCAGGCCGGTGAGTCCGTGGACGGCGAGTGTCCGCTTACCAGCTATACGATGGATGACATTGAACCGGGCGCTGCCGGAGAAAGGGGATAATGATGAAGAAGATAAGAAACGAAAATCTGACGGCATTATTCCGTTTGATCGCAGGCGGGCAGGAGCTGATCGCCCCGCTGGAAAACGGCGGGCAGGTGAACTTTGGCGTATGGAATGAGGACGCGCAGGTGAATCTGGACGTGCTCAAATCCGTCAAGTCCCCGAAGGATGCGTTCTTCCCCCAGAGCGAAAACCTGTACTCCTGCAGCCGGGAGGGAAAGAAGATTTCCATTACCCCGGAGGAGCTGAAAAGCCAGCCCTTTGTCGTGTTCGGCATGAAGGCCTGTGACGTGCGGGGGGTAGAGATTCTGGATAAGGTATTTCTGGCTGATCCGGTGGATACCTTTTATGAAGCCAGAAGAAAGCACGGCACGATTGT
>JAHZHG010000422.1 GCA_019420425.1 Clostridiales bacterium | reverse complement strand
TATTCCTGCCTGCTTAATTCGTTCCGTCAGCTGCATTCTGCTCCCCCTTTTCCTGCGGAATTTCCATTGCGTCGATAATACCTACAATCGCGCTGTCCACCGGAGTCTCGTCTGAGCCGGCGGCACGGCGGGCCGTACTGCCGGTCACGACAAGCACCTGCTCGCCGATTCCCGCCCCGATGGAGTCAGCGGCAACAAAGGTTGCTCCGTTTCTCCTGGTCGTGGTGACTTCCCGCACAATCATCAATTTGTGGCCGCACAGGGACTCTTCCTTTCTTGTCGCCCAGACGTGTCCGATCACCTTACAAATCATCATAGGACTTTGCCTCCTGTCTGCCATGTCACGTCAATTTCTGCATGACGTAAAACATCCTTAGCCGATGGGGTCAGGATGGCGCCTTTTTCCAGGATGATCTGCGTACTCCGCTCCTTAGCAAGGCGCAGGGCGACAGACTCCGTCATCAGCTTTTCCCGAAAATGGACTGGAGATGCGCCCTGAAGGCACGGACTTTCTGCCCCTGCCTGCGCAGACCCAGCGTCTGACGGCCCCCCGGTCCCCACATTCACCTTTCCGGCTCCTGCCGGCTGCGCCTGCTCCGCAGCTGCGTTCCCCTTTCCGGCTGCGGGCCATGCTTCTGGCATGGCCGCACCTCTGCCGGTTACCTTTATCCTGGCTGTTGCCCTCGGCGGCAGCATACATCCGTTTGCCTCATCGAAATCAATATGCATGGCCAGGCTTGCCTGGCTGCTCACCCGGCAGACCACATGCTCCAGGGTTACCGGACGTTCGCTCTGAATGGTTGCCGAAACTGTCTGTCCATCCGCAAGCCCGTTTGCCGCTGCCTCCGCCGGCGTAATATGGATATGGGCCCGGGCAACAATTACGCTGCCTTTCGCCTCGACCATTCCCCTGGGGCCGATGAGGTAAATATCTGCCGCCTCTTCCAAGTCCCCCGACAGCCTGAGCGGCGCCTGTATTCCCAGCTGACGGCAGTCGGTCAGCGAAAGCTCTGTCTGAATGGCTTTCCGGGCCGGCCCCAGTACAGCCACATGCTCTATCCTTCCCTTTGGGGTAACCAGCGTCACCCGCTCCTCGCTGAGATATTGTCCCGGCTGGGACAGCGGCCGCTTTGGCGTCAGCCTGGCTCCCGGCCCAAACAGCTGCTCCACTGCTTCTTCCGTCAGATGCACATGTCTGGCGGAAACCTCCACCGGAACCTCTAGGGACAGCGCTTGTCCATTCTGCCCGGAAAGCACACGGAATATAATTTCTTCTATCTGTTCTCTGGTCATGGTTCCTCCCTCCCGTTTGCATAAAATCCGGAAACCCTGCGGCAAAACAGAATATAGACTGCGCTGCTCAGTCGGTTCAGCCCCTGAATAATCCCAAGGGAATCCTCCCCCGAAAATGCCTTCACCGCCAAAAGCTCGGCCTGTCTGACCTGGGTACGCAGAAGATTCAGCCTCAGAGCAGTCTCTCCCATCCTTCGGCTGGGAATCGGATGATCCAGTCCCAGCTCCTCTTTAATGTGATGCGAAATTCTCCTCAACTCCGAATATCCGTATCCAAACAGCGTCTGCTCTCCCAGTTTCTCTTCCTTAACCTCAGCTCCCAGCACCGTCCGCACAAATTCCAGCACCTCGTCCAGATCCCGGCACAGCTTTTCCTCCTCTTCGCACTGTACCTGGAGCAGCAGAATCTGCGCCTGAAGAAAATCCAGCTGCCCCCGCAGGGCAATCCGCGGATGGGTTTTGGAAATCAAGCGATTGCCCCGCAGGTGCGTCAGCTCCTCCGGCTTTTCCCGGTACGTCTCCCCGGTCTCTGCGTTTATATAAGTAGCTTCTCCCCGCTTTTTTATCTCCGTGCGAGTCATCGCCACCGTCTCTCCTCCATCCATCACCAGGCGGATCCCCCGATCCCGGAGATATTCCTTTGCCATAGGGGTCACAAAAGTGTCCTGCGGGACATGATACTCCCGCTTGTCTACTGAAAAATGGGCTGCTCTAAGCTCAGCCTCTGTCAGGACGTACATTACGCGGCCTCCTTTCTACTGCAACAGGGAATTCATGGATTACAAGCTAGATTATTTCATGGTATTTTTTACATTTTGGATACCCGGACGCCCGGCAGTCCCACTACGTTTTGGATGGGGAGTAGAAGTAGAAATTCTACTTTTTACCGTGTATCTAATGAAGTAAAATTTCTACCTCTACTCTATGCCATTCGTCACAACATAGTGTCCGGTTCATCCTCCCGAAAAGCCAGGAGACTTCCTCAATCATCCTATCGCCTTCGACACACAGCCGCTATGGTGGGGAGGTTGTCCAGGAGGAGCCTTCAGGGGCGGGTTTAGCGCAGGTGAAATCCGAC
>JAHZHG010000421.1:1222-2379 GCA_019420425.1 Clostridiales bacterium | reverse complement strand
GGACACTGCATGGCGGGCGGTTGCCTTTCCCTTTACCGAGCCGGCCAGGTTGATCGCTCCTCCGTAGAGCAGGAATTTTTCCGTCAGGGTGGTTTTACCTGCATCGGGGTGGGAGATAATCGCAAAGGTGCGGCGCTTTTTTATTTCATTCGTAATCTGACTCAACGTTCGTTCCTCCAAATCATTTTCACGATTGCTATTCTAACAAGGTTGGAGGCCTCTTGTCAATGGGGCTGCCGCAGCAGCCCCCAAATTATCCACTGTCTATTCGGTTTCCACCCGCGGCGTAATGACAATACCTGAGCCGTCGATTCCCGTTTTGCGCTTTACGATGTCTTCAATCTGTGCGCGCTCAGCCTCGGAAAGCTCCGCCTGGTTCACCACAACGTCGGCCATGCCGTCTGTGACGCTGACCACGCAGTCCAAAAAGCCCTTGGCCTCCAAAAGCAGCTCCGCCGCGGCCTCCCGCTCGGCAATATCCGTGATGGACGTCATGCTGGCAACTGCCTCCTGCTTCTGCTCCTCTGCAATGTTTTCATTATTGATTACTTCCAGCAGAGTCTCCTTGTTCTTTGCGCGGATCTGCTCCCGGTTCAGCTTTGCCTCTGCGATAAACGCGCTGCCGCCTCCGGTGCTGGTCAGAATCGCTTCTCCCGGGGATGAAGTCACCTCAGCCTCCTGTGCTTCTCCCTCCTGTGTCTGTGCGGAAGCCTCCTCCAGCTGTGCGTCCGCATCCAGGCTTTCCACATCAATCAGTGCCGAATCGTCCAGCTCATCCGCCTGGGCCGTATCCTCCGTAGACAGAAGCACCTGATTCTGCGACGCGGACTGTGCTGCCAGATCTGCTTCTTTTTTCAGTGCATTTCCTGAATAGTTTAAGTACCCCGCCACCGCAATCATAATCGCCAGTGCTGTGATGATAATCTGGTTTTTCTTTACGATATGTTTCAAGCTCTTCCTCCTCATTTCAGCTTCATTACTTTGATTTTATTCACTTCGATTCCGAATAATGCCTGTACGGCGTCGGTTATCTGCCGGATAATTACCGGATCATCTCCCCCCTCGGCCGCCACCAGCACTCCCCGGATCTTCGGGCGGATTTCCTCCGTCACATAGGGAAGCTCCAGCCCGTCGGAGCTTCGCTGATACACGGTTTC
>JAHZHG010000421.1:0-1212 GCA_019420425.1 Clostridiales bacterium | reverse complement strand
TCCTCTGAAGAAGAATAATTCTGGATGTCTCCTCCCTCTTCCGCTCCCCCTTCCTTCTGTTCCTGCACGGTATGGTCCTTCTCCACCACCAGCTGTCCGCCGGACTCCTCGCTGATCAGCACCTTTACCGTACCGACTCCGTCCGCGGCTCCCAGCACCTCCTCCAGCCGCCGCTCCAGCTGCCGGACGTAATCCCCGTTCTCCTCATCCGCCTTTGTCTCCGCCTGTACCGGCTCTGTCTCCTCCGTTTTATCCTCCGTCGGGATCGTCAGCACCAGCACCAGTATCCCTGCCAGTATGCCGATAATAATCTGATCCGTCTTGAGCCGCCTGATCTTTTCCTTCCATTTCTGCCTCTCCATGCTTTACTCCTGCAAAATCATATGAATCCTGTCCCCGGAAATATGATAGATTTCCTGGATTTCTGCTAAGAGCCCGTCTGTATCTGCAATGAGCCCGTTCTGCCTGATGGATTCATCGCTCTGGGGTCTGGTCGTTTTCCCCCGGATGGTCACCTCGTCCGGCACGGAAATCCCATCCTCCTCCCGGTATTTCAGCTGAATATCCACCGCCTCTACTCCGTGCGCCAGCGCCACCTCTCCCATCTGACGTCTCAGCTCTGCTTCATATGCTGACTCGATCGCACCGTCCCGCAGTCCCTCCATAGCGCGTATGCCTGACTCCAGCTCATATTTTTCTTCCTTAATCCACTCCATCCGGAATACGCTGTCAAATAATTCCTGATCCGTAAGCAGGCCGGCCAGAGGCTGAAATACCACAAGCACCAGCAAAAGACCGGTAAAAAAACGGACATACCGCTTAAATCCATTTTCCGGGATTAGCTGCAGAAACACCGTCAGCAGGCAGACAAAGCATACCGTATTCTGTATCCATCCAAACAGCTTTTCCATCTCTTATCCTCCTCTTACCGCCGCAGTGATCATGGCCAGCATGACAAAAAAGAGAGCCCCGTCCGCGGCCATGATCCGCAGCAGCAGCAGCGCTCCCTCGGCCACCCCTTCAATTCCCGACAGCATCCGTTTGTCTGACACCGGCTGGGCCACCGCACACAAAAGGCGGTACAGCAGCGCACAAAAGCCCAGCTTGGCCACCGGGATCAGGCAAAGCAAAAGCAGGACAAAAAGCCCCGCCCCGCCCACCGCGTTCTTGATGACCACCGCAGACCCAAGCACCACCTCGGTAACGGAATTC
>JAHZHG010000420.1 GCA_019420425.1 Clostridiales bacterium | reverse complement strand
ATAAATCTGTTTTGATACAAAATCATATTCCCCCACAATCTCCTTTACCTCAAAGGAATGGACGTCCATGCCTTTTTTGGCAGCAAGCTTTTCCATAATCCGGTTCAGGCGTTTTATATAGGCCGGTACGACCTCTGCGCTGCCGGCCCGGTTTTTGACGGAATCCAGTACGCTTTCCTTGTCCCCGTACCATTCCACTACTTTTGCATAATTTTTCTGGGCCTGGGGACTGGAGGCCTCCGAAATGAAGTGTTTTTCGTACTCCTCCATTCCACCATACTGTTCGCTTATCTGCGCTTTCTGCTCTGACGTCATATTTGCCACAATTGCCCGGTACATTTCCTCAAGCTCTGTCTTGCTGAATACTTCAAAATTCATTCTGTTTTCTCCTTTCAGCAGATCATCGATGCTGGAAATCAGGCGCTCCAGCCGCTCCTTTTTCCATACCAGCATCCTTCTCTGGCTTTGCAGTATCTGGTTGCGATCAAGCTCCGGGGTCTCCAGAATGGCTTTGATCTCCTTCAGCGGCAGATCAAACTCCCGAAAAAACAAGATTTGCTGCAGGATCTCCAGGGCCTTATCGTCATAAAGCCGATAGCCTGCTTCTGTTACCGTTGTCGGTTTGAGCAGGCCGATTTCATCGTAATAATGAAGCGTGCGCACGCTGATTCCTGTTTGCTTAGATACCTGTTTTACTGTTTTCATTTGGATACCTCCCGTTTCCTGATAAACACAGCATATCCTATGACGTCCCGTGAGGGTCAACACAAAATTGCAGGAAAAATAAACGGGATTATGTTTTTTGACAATAACCCCGTTTATCTTATTTCGTATTTCGGCGTATATTTATTTCTTCCGTATCTGCCAGCCCTCAAGGCATTTTTCCAGCAGTGCAGCCAGCTCTGCCTTCTCTTCTTCGGTGAAGTTCTCCGGCAGCTGAATGCTTTCCACTTCTTTTCCCTTGCCTACATGATGATGCAGGTGGTGTCCGCATCTGCGCAGCGCTGTAATTACTCTTTCGTCGTTATTCATTTGATTTGTCTCCTTTCTTTATCGATGAGAAAGTGTGCCATCCCACGCAGGGTTTTGTATCATCGGTAATGAAATTTTTATGATACAAAAAACAGCATGTGACAGTCAACTGGATTTACGCAGTTCTGCCACACGCTGTTAAATGGATTATAGCGGATTTTCCTTTGCAAGTCAAACGTACTTTTCTCTCAGAATGGCTAATGCACGTTCAATGTTCTCTTCTTTGACCAGAATATAGTCGGTGTTGTAGGTAGATACCGCGAATATTCCGATTTGATTACTGGCCAGCAGATTGGATATTTGTGCCAGGATACCCACCATTGAAAAATCCAGTGTCCCCTGTACACGAAATGCTCTCCAGCCACCGTCCACCGCCGCCGCATTTTCAGGTACGTTTGCCGTGGAGCAGACCACTGACCGTTCTTCGTCTGTTTTGCCGATAAAGCAGAATTCTTCTTCCAGGTTTACCTGTGAGAAATCCGGAACCTTGCATATGGAAAAGCTTCCGTTTATTTCCTTAAACTCCATTTTCTTTTCCTCCCTGTCTGTCCCTGTCAGACTGTACTTCGCTTATCCGGCCGTATTCTGCCGTAAATTGCAATGTGCACCGCAGGCGATCTTCGCAATCGGCTGTCGGTCTCGGCCAGGCGTCCGGCCGCCCGGTCAGCTGCGCGGGCTTACCTTTAGGAAGCCCTCCACTGCCGCCGTTCCGTCCGCGTGTGCTCCCGTCAGGCGTATTCCCTCCTCAGCTGCTTTTTGATATACGCGGATTTCCTCGCCCTCAAAACACTGGCTCAGGTAATGGATCTCAAAATCCGTTATCTCATTTTTGCGGAAATACGCACTGCTAAACGCATTGAGCAGCAGCTGGATATATTGAAGATTGGTCATATGTCCGCTTTTGTCCAGATCGGTATAGCGCACCGTATGGGTATAGCTGTACGTCATATCCTCTGTCTGCTTTGCCGGCCGGATAAAGCCGCCCAGCTCTACCCGGCGATCCTCCATCGCCTCTGCCGTTGGGAAATCCACCGCGCTCAGGCGGGTCAGGCGCTTCCTGTTCATATCGTAAAGGCAGCTTTCCAGACGGCCCCGGGCAAAAATTTCCCCGTTTCTCGATAGGATAAGGCCCTGATTTGCGATAGCGGAGGACTTGCCTTTTTCCATCCAGGTTTCCAACCGGAGCGTGGAGGTAAAGTCTGCCCTTTTCCGGATCTGCATTTTGTATTTTGTGTACATCCAGCAAATGCCGTACTCTTCCGGCAAGGTGTCGTTTCCTTTGCCCAGATTATGCATATAGTGGGTGGCAACATCCTGAAAGTAGTTCAGATATCCCCGCAGTCCCACAAGCCCGTCCGCAT
>JAHZHG010000042.1:7591-12916 GCA_019420425.1 Clostridiales bacterium | reverse complement strand
ATTTCCGTACATCCGGCAATGGACGAGATAATCTCCCTTCAGCTTTTGGCGCATATCCACCTGCTGAACCTCCAGCCGGCTGATCTGTTCCTGGAGACTGCGGAATTCTTCATGGGAAAGATAGCCGATTTCCCGGAAAATGGGCAGGATGAAGTCTGCTATGCCAGACTTTTTCTCCAGCTGCTCGTACAGCTGGCGGTACAGCCGCTTCAGCCCCAGCTCATCCCGTATCCAGTCGCACAGCCGTTCGTTCATGATAGTATGATCCACCAGATAAATGTTCTCATACAGGTAAAAGCACAGCTCCTCAATGGAATAAATATTCGCACTTATGCTCTCGATGTAATATGGATTTCTGGCCTGTCTGACCTGACACAAATCGCAGCTCAACTCATTCACCCCTTCCTTCACCCGGCGGGGCCAGGTGGATCACACTCTCCCAGCGCTTTTTCGATGACCGGAACAGCCCGCCAAAGCCCAGATCCTCCACCTCCGCGCAGCAGGTCTCGGCTCCGGTAAAGTACAGCGTCAGTCTCAGGCGCGTGGCCCTGCGCGGACGCTCCGGAAGCCCGGTGAGACGGATCACGTGAAATACCGGATCTCCCCCCGTCATGGGCAGCGACTGGATGGTCAGCGTATTTCCCTCATCCAGAACCATCTCGCAGGTATGATAAGCGTCATACCAGTTGATGCCGGCGCTGATCATGGGATAAAAGCTCAGTTTTCCCCTGATCCTCAGCTCCATGCCCAAATTAGAACAGATCATATCTTCGCCCATGAACAGCAGGCCCGACAGGGAAATCATCCCCGCCCGTTCCATGGCGGCATAGCAGGCTCCGCGGCTGAACAGGTTCTCGCCCTGGAAGGCATGACGCCTTGTACAGAGATACTGAAAGGAACGGTCCGCCCAGCCCTGCTCAAAATATTCGCCCACCAGGTATGCGGTGGAAACATTCCGGCGTTCAAACGTCCGCTTCAGCAGCTCAAAGAATAGACGGTCCTGTTCCTTCTGCCACTCCTGGCCCTCCCGGCCGTCCCGGATCTCCTCGCCCATGGGCTGCCGCGCAGCCTCGGCTACCGTCACCGTCGCCGGCCGCGTCGTCTTGTCCATATGCAGAATCGATCCGACCAGCGCATCATCCACATACTCAAACAGGGCGACGTCATAATTCCACAGCTCTTTTTTCTGATTTACCGTAAAAAAGTAAAAGCTGGACTTATAATCCTGGAGAAAAATATGCTTCCGCTGCAGGCCAAGCTCCGTCAGTGCCCGGATCAGTTCATCCCCCCTGTCCTTCTCCAGACGGCGCATGGTCAGCATCAGCTGCAGGGCTTCCCGGTTATCCGCTCCGGGAACCAGGGCAAAGCAGCGGGTAAAGAATCTGCCCAGCCCTTCCCCCGAGCGCTCATCCTCCGGCCACTGGATCCGATACCCGGACTGCTCTGGCTCCGGATGCACCGTAACCGGCTCCGACATGGCCCGCGTGTAGTACGTCAGCTGTACCCACCCCTCGTTCAGATCCATGCCCAACAGTATATCGTAGTGTTCCTGAATCATTCTTTCCTCCAATCGTTTTCCGGCGCACTTCCGCTTAACGCTCAGATCAGGGTAAACATCTTTTCTGCCAGATATTCCTGCTGGATATACGTATCCTTATCTGCCTGAAATGCCTCCGTGTCCCCATTCTGCCGTGCGCGAATCAGGCGGTTGATCAGGTCGTAGCTGCTGCTGCCCTCTCCTGCCTCAGCCGGCCCGGATATCTCTGCCGTATCCGTCTGCCTGCTCCTTCCGTCCTTCTCCTCTGTCAGGTAATATTCTACCTTTTCCCGGTAAAACAGGATAAATTCCTTGACATATATTCCTTCAAATGTATTCTTCAGCGGCTCCCGGGTATATTCCTCTTCCCCATCCTTCCGGTAGTACAGCGTTACTGTGCTCTCCGGATTTCCGCAATATTCCACAAAAACCTTGTCGGCCAGCTGGTAGGGCCTCAGCAGCTCCCCTTCAAAGCTCTGGTAAAAGCCAAACCGCAGCCCGCGCGCCAGGAACTCATCCAGCAGCTCTCCGGCCAGCTGCTCCTTCTCCGCCGTCAGCAGCGGGCGCGGCTCTCCGGATAGCTTTTTCAGCCAGGCCAGCCGACACACGTCCTCCAGCTTCCGCCCTTTTTCCAGGCTCAATTCGATGTACTGGAACACCGGCTCTTCCACCGGCTTTTTCCGGACAAAATATTCATACGCCATCAGCGTCACATATGCGTCACACAGCTTTTTCCTTCCCAGCCGCTTTCGATAGGCGTCAAAAATCTCCTCCGTGCCCTCTTCCCCAGTGCGGGTAAACAGCAGAAGGGTAAGAATTTTTTCCTCCAGGTACATCGTATCCAGTTCAAACTGGCGTCCGGCCCGCCACAGCTCCTTCATCCGCTCGATGGGACCCTCATAATGCAGAAGCAGATAGGTCAGCACCGCCGTGTCGTATTTCCCCTGGGTAAAACAATGGAGAGCTATCTGCACCAGAGTCTCGTCCTCCTGGTATTCCTCCAGCATGACCATCCGGCTGACAATCCGCACCAGGCAGACTGTAGATATTCCTTCTGTACCATATTTCCGGATCAGAGCAAATGCCTCCCGGCACATTCCTTCTCTGGCCAGCAGCTCCGCCAGTATCTCCTTTCCGTCTCCGGAAAACCGTTTCATATCCAATGCCTGCAGGTAGGCATACAGGCTCTCATCCCGCGGGTGGTTCAGGTAATAGGTAAACACCCGCTTTCTGGCCTCCCGGCGCACAGACGCCGCCACGGTCTCCAGCCGGCACAGGGTGCAGAAAAAGCCGATCTCCTCTTCGGTGATCTCCTCCTGTGCGGATGCGCACACGTGCAGTACCAGTCCCGACTCCTCCGGCACCAGTGCCTTACACCAGCTCAGATATTCCTCCTGGAAAAACAGCGGGCGTACCTCCAGCATTCCCGGATAGCTGCACCGCCTTCCCTCCCGGTCAATCCCCAGTATGCACGCATCCTCCGTATAAATCCGTACCTGGGCCTTTCCGCCGGTCAGCCGTACGACCGTCTCTTCGTTCAGCTGCGGATGGCGCACGGCCAGCGCGCGGATATCTGCGTCCGCACAGGTCACCTCGCACGTAAACAGTATGCCGGCCAGCTGCCTGGCCATACTCCGGTTCAGGACCTCCCGGGTCAGAAATGTGCGGTAAATCACCGCCAGGTCAGCGTTGATCCTGCCCATGGCCAGCTGGTCAATCATAAACTTTTCCATAGCCGGTCGGAAATTCCGGAACACGCCGGGCTCTTTATCCTTCTGGGCGATCATATTCCGGTAGATACACGCTTTTTTCTGGAACTCCAGGGAATGATTGTAGGAAAAATACAGCCGGATAATCTGGGGCATATCCCGGATATCCTCCTCCTGCATGGTATCCAGATAATACTCATACAGGCCGGTAATCTTCAGGCCGGCCTCCACTCCGCGCTTATACCAGATAAAATACTCCGGCTCCCGCTTTTCTCCCAGAATCAGCAGAATGCATATGGCGCGCACCAGTTCTGGAGCGAGGTATTTTTCGTAGCAGGCGGCCAGAATCTCCACCAGGCCCTCCTGATACTCCTTCTGGTGAACGGCAATATCGCCCACCTGCCTGGCCAGCTCGGCCGTCATCACCTGATGCTTGATGATAAAGTTCAGTACCTGGCGCTCAAAGTCACCGATTTTACGCAGCAGCGGCGGATCCTTTTTCAGCAGCTGGTAGATGGTCAGATACATCAGCGGACTTCTGCAGCCCCGATTGAACTGCTCCTCTGCGCCCTCCAGCACCTGATGCGGATTTCTGCGGAACGAATCCGCCAGCCCAAACATCAGCCAGCGCAGCAGCCATTTTCCGGGATTCTGCAAATACAGCTCCTCGATCCTCTGCAGCATCTTTTCCCGGCATCCAATCTCGTCATTGAGCCGCGCAGTCAGATACAGAAACGCGCCGTACGCCTCAGGCGACTTCAGCCATTCCCTATGCAGCCCGATTTCCTTTAAGGCCTCTCTGGCCCGGTCGTCCTCTCCTCCCTCGTAGTACAGCTTTACCTCGCCAAGGGCGGCAATGCCCGGATCCCCGCCGGCGCGCGCATAGCTTTTCAGCACCTGCCCGGCGCGCTCCAGCCAGTCCTGCCGCTCTATCTTCCTCAGCTGAAAATCGATATACAGGGAAATAAACCGGTACAGCATAAGCTTCTGAATATGGGATTTATTTTCCGGATCAGGCACCTGATAGCCCCTGGCGCTCAGCTCCACCTGCAGCGTCTGGCGGCCTGCCCGGATGAAAATCCTTCCGAAGTTCCTGCCGTCATGCAGCTTTTGTACGTCAATCAAAAACTCCAGCTGGTACTGGCTGCCCACAAAATCATCCGTAGTCATCTCCGGCTGGGGTATGCGGATAAAGGGCGCGTCTGCCCATACCGACAGCGGTTTAAAGCCCCAGCCGCTCTTTATCAGCGTCACCTTCTCCTGGATGGTCTGCGTGAGATCCTGAAACTCCAGCTCCTTCTGTTCGAGTGTAAAAACCATATCCTCCTTGCATCCGCAGCCGGTCAGGAACACATCCAGCGTCTCCCTGCCCATGTCTGCACGATCCAGCCCGCAGCAAAGCTGATACGCTCTGGCATTCTCCCGTTTCAGTCTCTCCCGGAAGCTGCTTCCCTGATAGAGCTTCCACGCACGCTCATATTCCGTCTCGGCCAGCGTACAGAGCTCTTCCACCGACAGGGCGCGCACAGGCTGCTCCTGTTCCTGGCTGCTGACCACGGTTATGGTATATGGAAGGCTGGCCGTTCCCAGATCGCTGCAGATATAAAAGCTGCCCTCGATCCTGCTTGCCGGCTCCAGCCCCGTTGTATCCATCTGGTACTGGATCTTTGCGGAAGCGCCCTGAAACTCGGCCGGCTCAAACAGCACCCGCATATTGTCAGAATAGATAAAGCCCTTCATTTTTCGCTTTTCGGCGTTTTCCAGGCTGAATGTCCCGCGCGCACAGTACCCCTCCGTTACCCTTTCCTGAATCGCCGGACTGGACAGAATCAATTCCGGTGCTTCATATTCAAATATTCCGTTTAAAATCTGCTCGATACGCCGTTTCATCCGTTTATCTGCCGTCCTTTCCAAACTCTACTGCCAGTATATCACCAAACAACTGTTCTTTGCAAGGTTTGATTAAAGCCGCAGCTGTTGAACCAAAGCTGCGGCCATCTTTCTCTGCGCAAAATGCACATATAAGCTACTGCAAAAATTTTTTTAATTCATCCATAAAGGTATTGACATCCTTAAATT
>JAHZHG010000042.1:0-7581 GCA_019420425.1 Clostridiales bacterium | reverse complement strand
CGATATACGGAGGCAAAGCGGACATAGGCCACCGCATCCAGGTCCTTTAGCTTGTCCATGACAATCTCTCCGATCGCCTTGCTGGCAATCTCCCGCTCCTCCCGGTTGAAAATCTCCGTCTCCACGGCGTCAATCAGCGCGTTGGTCTGCTGGATCGGTATGGGCCGTTTGTAGCAGGCGCGCATAACGCCGGCCTCCAGCTTGGTACGGTTGTATTGCTCCCGGGTCTGATCCTTTTTGATCACCACAAGCGGAATGGTTTCTACCTTTTCGTAGGTCGTAAAACGCTTGCCGCAGTTATCGCAAAGTCTCCTTCTGCGGATGGAGCTGTTGTCGTCCGCCGGGCGGGAATCCACCACGCGGGTCTCGTCCTGATTGCAAAATGGGCACTTCATTGTCTGTTCAACCTCCCTTTGGTTCAGTATAGCGAATGACGGGCCTGCTGTCAATGAATACCTTTTTATTTTGCGGAATATAATGAATATAAGGAACAATTTGGAGTTATTATGCGTCTTTGTGAATTAAAGCAAAAAGAAGTCATCAACATCTGCTCCTGCCGGACCTTAGGCAGTGTGGTGGATGTGGATTTTGATCCCAAAACCGGGCAGATCCTGGCGCTGATTGTGCCGGGGCCGGGAAAGCTGTGCTTCTTTCTCGGCCGGGATCAGGAATTTGTCATTCCCTGGCCCTGTGTCTGCCAGATCGGCAAGGACATTATCCTTGTGGAGGTGGATGAGGAAAAGTGCAAAAAGCGCCGGGAGTAGCCCCTCTCAGCGCAGGTAGCTGCGCATGGTCTTTAATGCATTTTTCTCCAGCCGGCTTACCTGGGCCTGGGAAATGCCGATTTCCTCTGCCACCTCCATCTGGGTTTTCCCTTCATAAAACCGGAGCCGGATAATGTGCTTTTCCCGCTCTCCCAGCCGCTCCAGCGCATCGTTCAGGGAAATCACCTCCACCCAGTTTTCCTCTTTATTTTTTTTATCGCTGATCTGGTCCATCACATAAAGTGTGTCTCCGCCCTCGGAATAGACCGGATCAAACAGGCTGACCGGGCTTTGAATGGCATCCATCGCAAATACAATATCCTCCTTTGGGATGCCGATTTCCGCCGCAATTTCGTTAATTGTCGGCTCCTTCAGATTCTTTTTGATGTAAGATTCCTTGGCGTAAATCGCCTTATATGCCGTATCCCTTAAGGAACGGCTGACGCGGATAGAATTGTTGTCCCGCAGATACCGGCGGATTTCCCCGATAATCATGGGAACTGCATAGGTAGAAAATTTTACCTTCAGCTCCGGATCGAAATTGTCTATTGATTTCATCAGCCCGATGCACCCGATCTGAAACAGGTCATCCGGATTTTCATTTGTACTGGCAAACCGTTTAATTACACTGAGCACGAGGCGGAGATTTCCCTTGATGTACAGCTCCCTCGCTTCCCTGTCTCCCCGCTGAATCCGTTCAAAGAGCATCTCCTTCTCTGCTTCTGACAAGATGGGTAGCTTTGATGTATTTACTCCGCAGATTTCTACTTTGTTCAATGCCATGCTGAGAATCCTCCTGATCAATTTCCTTGTAGTAGGAGGATTCTCAATCCGGCGGGGGAATATTCGGTTTGGGAAAAAATTAAAAAAATAAACGCCCTTGACAATTCCTGTCAAGGACGCCCTGTGCTTATTTATGGCTTTCTAGTTTATCCATTCCTTAATGGAGGTATAAACCCCTTCGCCGTCCAGCCTGTATTTGTGGAGCAGATCTGCGGCTGAACCGGACTCTCCAAAGACATCCTGCATCCCCAGCTTCAGCACTCTGGCAGGATAATTCTCGCAGAGACAGTCACATACTGCGCTGCCCAGCCCGCCAATCACGGAATGCTCTTCTACCGTCACTACGCGGCCGGTTTCTCTGGCTGCGGCAATAACCAGCTCCTCATCCAGCGGCTTGATCGTATGGATGTTGATGACCCGGGCGCTGACGCCGTCTTTTGCTAAAAGCTCAGCTGCTTTAAGGCTGCTGTCTACGGTAAGGCCGGTGGCCACAATGGTCAAATCTGTACCCTCCCGCAGCACAATGCCCTTACCCAGCTCAAATTTGTAGTCCGGGCGGTCATTGATCACCGGAACAGCCAGACGGCCCAGGCGCAGATAAACCGGCCCCTCATATTCGTACGCCGCACGTACGGCCGCCTTTGCCTCCACATCATCGGAGGGGCAGATCACTGTCATGCCGGGAATCAGACGCATCAGCGCAATGTCCTCATTGCACTGGTGGGATGCGCCGTCCTCGCCTACGGAAATTCCCGCATGGCTGGCGGCAATTTTTACATTTAAGTGGGGATATCCGATGGAGTTCCGGATCTGCTCAAAGGCTCTGCCGGTGGCAAACATGGCAAAGCTGCTGGCAAAGGGTACCTTGCCGGTGGCTGCCAGGCCTGCCGCAACGCATACCATATTTCCCTCTGCGATCCCACAATTGATGTGCCGTTCCGGAAATACCTTCTGGAACATGCCGGTTTTGGTGGAGCCTGCAAGGTCAGCATCCAAAACGACCAGATTTTCATGCTCTTTTCCCAGCTCTACCAGGGTTTTTCCATAGCTCTCCCGCGTTGCAATCTTCTTTACTTCTGACATAATGCTTCACCTGCCTTCTCCAATTCTGCCATTGCTGCTTCGTACTGCTCGTCATTGGGCGCCACGCCATGCCAGGACGCCTGGTTTTCCATGAAGGAGACGCCCTTGCCCTTTACGGTTTTGGCAATAATCGCCACCGGCTTTCCGGTTACGGTTCTCGCCTCGGCAAAGGCTGACCGGAGCTGATCGATGTCGTTTCCATCTGCCACGTTGATCACATGGAAATTGAATGCGGCAAATTTTTCATCTATCGGATAGGGGGAGCAGACCTTGGCGATATCTCCGTCAATCTGCAGGCCGTTGTTATCCACAATCACAACCAGATTATCCAGCTTTCTGTGTCCGGCAAGCATGGCTGCCTCCCAGACCTGTCCCTCCTGAATCTCTCCGTCGCCGAGGAGGGTGTATACCCGGTAGGAATCCCCGGATATCTTTGCAGACAGGGCCATGCCGACCGCTGCGGAAATCCCCTGTCCCAGGGAACCGCTGGACATATCTATACCGGGAGTATATTGCATACAGGGATGTCCCTGCAGATAAGAGCCGAGTTTTCTTAGCTTAACCAGATCCTCCACCGGGAAATATCCTCTGTGCGCCAGAGCGGCATACAGTCCCGGAGCCGTATGGCCTTTAGACAGTACAAAGCGGTCGCGGTCCGGTTTATTCGGATTCTTTGGATCGATATTCAGCTCATCAAAATATAAACAGGTGAAGATATCCGCAGCTGAGAGCGATCCGCCCGGATGACCGGCTTTCGCACTGTGTACCGACGTCACAATGCCTTTTCTGACTTCATTCGCTATTTTCTGAAGTTCTAATGTCGTCATTGTTCTCTCCTTTGTTATTACAGAATTAATTGCAGAATTTGACCGTCGGCTCTATTTTAGCACAACTTCTAATCCCGTACAATCTCTTTTCTCAGGCGTCGGATAATTTTCTTTTCCAGTCGGGAAATATAGGACTGGGAAATACCCAGAAGGTCAGCGACCTCCTTCTGTGTCTTTTCCTCTCCGTCCCGTGTCCCTATGCCGTAACGCAGGCAGACGATGGTCCGCTCCCGTTCGGAAAGCTTGCCAATGGCACGGGCCAGGAGCTTTCTCTCTGCTTCGTTTTCCATATCCTTATAGATGACATCCTCGTCTGTCCCCAGGATATCTGACAGCAGCAGCTCATTGCCATCCCAGTCCACATTCAGCGGTTCATCGATGGACACCTCCATCCGGGTCTTGCTGTTTCTCCGCAGATACATCAGAATTTCGTTTTCTATACAGCGGGAAGCGTAGGTGGCCAGCTTGATCTGGCGATCGGTCTTAAAGGTGTTGATCGCTTTGATCAGGCCGATTGTACCGATGGAAATCAGATCCTCCACACCCACTCCTGTATTGTCAAATTTTTTTGCTATGTAAACCACTAACCGCAGATTATGCTCGATCAGGGATGCCTTGGCCTTTCCTTCTCCGCTGGTGCCCAGCACGGACAGCATGGAAGCCTCCTGCTCCGGCTCAAGGGGCGCGGGAAGCACCTCTGTCCCGCCGATATAATGGGTGTCGCATGGCTGCTGAAATAACACGGTCCCCAGGCCCGCAGCCATTTTTATCTGAAAACGATGGGGCATCGCAACTTTTACTACCATCAGTTAACCTCCTTCTTTGACATGCATGGGATGCAGAATCAACTGATATCCTCCCTGTATGCTTACCGGTCCCGCGCTGATCGCCAGCACCGGTTTTGTCACCGCATGTTCCTTCTGCTTATCCTTAATGCGCATTCCATCTGCGGTAAATGCAATCAGGCATCCGGCCTGTTTTCCGATGGAATGGTACGGGATGATATGCAGCCCCTTTATTTCTCCGGTAAATTTGTCCAGCTCCGGTTCCTCCGCTTCCAGGCCTTCCAGGGCCTCCCGGGGCCACACTCCGTTAAGCAGCAGCTTTGCTTCCCTTCGGTCTATAATGCTGACCGGACGACCGGTGAGGGGTTCCGTCAGCTGGTTTCCGGTATCCACCAGAGCGTTCACGCTGATCCGATTTTCTGCCAGCGTAATCTCCGCCTGCTCCTGTGTACGGAAGGACAGCTCACGGCTTCGCTGGCGGTTCAGCAAAAAGCGGACTGCCGTATAGGCGGCCATACCTGCCGCGGCCGCAGGGAATCCGGTCTGCCGAATGATCCAGTCCACCGGGCCGGCCAGAAAGGCGCTCCCGGCAAACAGCCAGATTAAGCTCTTTAGAAACGCGTACAGCCCGCGGGGGCAAAACGCCACCGCCACCATTGCCGCGCCAAGCAGCGCGGACAAGACCAGGGCCACCGGGCCGCCGAAGGGAAAATGCCAGACTGCCATCAGCGTAACGCCCAGGCTTCCGGCAAGGGCGCCCAAGAAGCACCTGGGCAAATGGCGTTTTCCGAACAAAAGCCATTCCTCCAGAAGGAGCACCAGATAATCCAGAATCAGATTTTCCAGGAAAAACCGGTCTATGTACAGCTCATAAAACACAAAGCACCTCCTGTGGTCCGACTGTACTCCTATTATAGACCACAGGAGGCATAATATTTTGTCAAAACAAGGGGGCTATTTCCCGGTTTTCCGGCTTACTTTCTGACATTTTTCGACATATGGCTATGGCCGGCCGAGGGCTGCATGAAGGGGAAATACGGTTAGAAATTTGAGACAAAATGCTTCTGCGCAATAGATATGTGTAATTCGTATAGGTTTGCGATTTTATATGAACTGCCGGCTGCCCTGGCAGCCGGAGTTAGAGTTGAATGAGACTTTTCTATAGATGATATTTTTGATATAGTCTTTCTAGCAGGCCGGTATCCTGCTCCAGCTGCAGGAGCTGCTCTGTTTCTCCTTCCTGATTCATCCGGATGATCAGGCGCATGAGCCGGTCCCGTTCTTCCTGTTTGCCCTCCTGCTTGCCTTCCTGTTTAATTTCTTCCTCCTGGTAATGAAGCCAATCGCCTATGGTCATATATCTTTCCTCCCATCGTCTGCTCTTCTCCCAGTTTTCCATCTCCAGGTTGTATCTGTTCTGCTTCTTATCCGACGCGAAAACATCCAGGCGGATGCTCCGCAGACTCGGCGCGTACAAAATGCTGTGTTCCGCGTGGACCCGCATATCCGGGATACGCTTTCCCAGAATCTGCTCCAGCACCAGCCGGCACGCATCCGGATCCTCCATGACTGCGGCGAAAAGGAACGCGTCGCTTAAATTTAATTCGCTGAGGGTTTTCCTTGCCATCATCCTCCTTTACGCTATGGCGCAGAAAACATTCTGTCTGATTTTATTATACAGGGAGGCAGAAAGGCTGTCAATCCGTGATACAAAATGTTGCTCTGTCAAGCATTATGTGTAAGTTTTCCCTGCTTATTCACCGAGCAGCTGTAAAACCTCAGCCAGCAGCTCTGCCGGTATCTGCCCCGGAGCCGAGGCCTGGCCCGCTGTACCGAAGGTAAGGGCTGAGCCGTACAGGGCACCGGTCAGACGGCTGGGCATTCCCAGGCGGCCCATGGACATGGTAATGATCGGATAGTCGGGAGACTGCCGCTTTTTCTCCCGGGTTGCATCCAGGAGGGTGATCACGTCCGCCTTGCTCTGGGGCATCACCGCCAGTTTGGCCACATCTGCCCCAAGGGACTGCATACGGGTGAGGCGTCCAATCAGCTCCTGCTTTTCCGGAGTTTTGGCAAAATCATGGTTGGAACCAATCACCTGTACGCCCTGTCTCTGAATATCGTGCACCAGAGCTCCTCCGGCATCGCCGAGACGGATCAGCTCTACATCGATAAAATCCGGAACACCGGTGGACGCGGCAGCCCGGTTCAGGGCTGCGTATGCTTCAGGGGTGATCGAGGAATTGCCGCCCTCATCCGCAGTACGGAAGGTAAAAAGGATTCCCCTCTCTCCAAGACAGCCGCGCAGGCCGTCCAGTACCTCTGCTACGGCCTCGTGATTCTCCCAGCCTTCAAAAAAATCCGCGCGCCATTCTACCAGGTCGCAGGGGTAACCGTTCAGACGCCGGGCCTCCTTAAGGATTCCTTCTTTTTCTTTCTCGACAATCGGGATACATATTGCGGGGATTCCGCTTCCCAGAATTATTCGTTTTTTGTGCTTATCTGCCATCTGGTTTGTCCTCCGTTTTTCCTTTTATGTCCAATCGGACACCGGTTCCCACCGCATCACAACTAGTATCTTATTATATCTGGTTTTTCCATACAAGTCAATGTACACCTCCCCCGCATTCCCTACTTGTCATCCCCCTCATTTTAGTGATATCATAGTTAACAGCATATTTAAAAAGAAACGAGGTAATTTCCATGACTACTCCTACCCCTGAAATCACCGGGCGCACCCGGTTTGGCGGGCTGCTGGGGACTCCGGTGGCACATAGTATTTCTCCGCAAATGTATAATGAAAGCTTCCGCGTACTCGGCCTTGACTATGTCTATCTTTGTTTTGATGTGGGCAAGGAAACGCTGGGAGCTGCGGTGGAAGGGCTGAAAGCGATGAATGCCTTTGGCTTCAACCTGACTATGCCGGATAAAGAAGCCGTTATCCCTTTCCTGGATGAGCTTTCCGATGCGGCACGCCTTATCGGAGCCGTTAATACAGTGGTGAACCACGACGGTCAGCTGACCGGGCACAATACGGACGGAATCGGCTATATTCAGTCCCTGCGGGAATCCGGGTATGAACCGGCCGGGCAGGAAATGACCCTGCTTGGAGCCGGAGGCGCCGCAACCTCAATAGCCGTACAGGCTGCCCTCAGCGGGGTAACTGCGCTCCATCTTTTCCAGAGAAAGGGGAAATCCTGGGACAAGGCGGTTCAGCTGACAGATACCATTAACCGCAATACGCCCTGCCAAGCCAGCCTGCATGAGCTGGCGGATGAGGCTGCGCTAAGGGACAGTCTGGAGCGCAGCGCGGTTCTGACGAATGCTACCTCGGTGGGA
>JAHZHG010000419.1 GCA_019420425.1 Clostridiales bacterium | reverse complement strand
TTACCCCGTCCATTGCCCGGGCGGCTTCCAAATATTTTCTGGAGGAGACGGCCCCGATCCGTCTCTGCTACCTGGGAAATACCTTTATCAACAATTCCAGCTATCAGGGGCGGCCAAAGGAGGCTACTCAGCTGGGGGCAGAGCTGATCGGCGACGCGTCTGTCCAGGCAGACGCGGAGATTATCGCCATGGTGGTGCGTTCCCTTCTGCGCGCAGGTCTGAAGGAGTTCCAGATCAGCATCGGCCATGTGGGCTTTTTCAAGGCGCTGGCCCGGGAGGCAGGTCTGGATGAGGCCGCGGAAGAGGAGCTAAAGGAGCTGATCACGAATAAGAACGCTTTCGGCGCGGAAAAGCTTTTGGATTCCATGAGCATCCCGGAGGAGCAAAAGGCCCTGTTTGCCCGCCTGACCAACCTGTTCGGATCGGTGGAGGTGCTGGAAAAGGTAAAGGCCATGACAAAAAATCCCAAGGCGCTGTCCGCTCTGGCCCGGCTGGAGGAGCTGTGGCAGATCCTCACCTACTACGGGGTGGAGGAGTACGTTTCCTTTGACCTGGGTATGCTGAGCCGCTATACGTATTATACCGGCATTATTTTCCGCGGTTATACCTACGGAACGGGAGATGCCATCGTAAAGGGCGGCCGGTATGACAGCCTCCTGGGACATTTTGGCAAGGATGCTCCCGCCATTGGCTTTGTGGCCCTGGCAGATGAGCTGATCCATGCGCTGGATCGGCAGAAAATCGCGATTCCCATGGCGGAAAAGCCGGTGGAGATTACCTACACCGCCGCTGAGACAGAAACAGCCGTTTGCAGGGCAGAGAAGCTGAGGGCAGAGGGAAAAGCGGTTTCACTGAGAATTACCGGGGAGGAAGACTGATATGCGTTATCTGACATTTGCACTGGGAAAGGGACGGCTGGCGAAAAAGACGCTGGAGCTGTTTGAGCAGATCGGCATCACCTGCGAGGAGATGAAGGATCCGGATTCCCGCAAGCTGATCTTTGTAAACGAAGAGCTGAAGCTGAAGTTTTTCCTGGCCAAGGGGCCGGATGTGCCTACCTATGTGGAGTACGGCGCCGCTGATATCGGCGTGGTGGGAAAGGACACGATCCTGGAGGAGAACCGGAAGCTCTATGAGGTGCTGGATCTGGGCTACGGCGCCTGCCGGATGTGTGTCTGCGGGCCGGAATCCGCCAGGGACTTACTAAAGCACCAGGAGCTGATCCGTGTAGCGACAAAATATCCCCGGATTGCCCGGGATTATTTCCATAATCAGAAGAACCAGACCGTGGAAATCATCAAACTGAACGGTTCCGTGGAGCTGGCCCCCATCGTTGGGCTTTCCGAGGTGATCGTGGATATTGTGGAAACGGGGACGACGCTTCGGGAAAACGGCCTTACGGTTCTGGAGGAGGTATGCCCCTTATCTGCCCGCATGGTGGTAAACCAGGTGAGTATGCGGATGGAGCATGAGCGGATTAACCGTCTGCTCACCGATCTGAACCGTGTGTTGAACAGCTAAAGAAAGAAGGAGAGCATGATGCGTATTACTGAGTTAAACGAGACCGCCACCTCAGCCCTGCTGGAGCAGTTAAAAAAGCGCAGCCCCGGCAGCTACCCGGAAATCGAACAGCGGGTGAGCGGTATTCTGGCCGATGTGCGGGAAAACGGAGACAAGGCGCTTTTTGCCTATACCCGGAAATTTGACCAGGCGGAGGTCAGCGCGGAAAACATAAAGGTAACGGAGGAGGAGATCGCCGAGGCGTATAAGACGGTGGATCCGGTGCTGCTGGACGTCATCCGGAAGGCCCTGGTTAATATCCGGGCATACCACGAAAAGCAGCGCCGCACCAGCTGGTTTGATACGCGCAGGGACGGAAGCCTTCTGGGGCAGAAGATAACTCCCCTCGCACGTGTGGGTGTTTATGTGCCCGGGGGGAAAGCGGTATATCCGTCCTCGGTGCTGATGAATATTTTACCGGCAAAGGTGGCCGGTGTGGACGAGATCATCATGACCACGCCTCCGGGAAAGGACGGGAAAATCCCGGCCTCTACCCTGGTTGCGGCCAAGGAGGCAGGCGTGGATACGGTATACAAGGCGGGCGGCGCCCAGGCGGTCGCAGCGCTGGCCTATGGAACCGAAAGCATTCCCAAGGTGGACAAAATCGTCGGCCCGGGAAACATCTATGTGGCTCTGGCGAAAAAGGCCGTATACGGCCACGTGAGCATTGATTCCATCGCAGGCCCCAGCGAGATACTGGTGCTGGCCGATGAGACGGCCAATCCCCGCTATGTGGCTGCCGACCTGCTTTCCCAGGCTGAGCATGACGAGCTGGCCTCCGCCATCCTGATCACCACCAGCCGAAAGCTGGCCGAGGAGGTGCAGCAGGAGATCGACG
>JAHZHG010000418.1 GCA_019420425.1 Clostridiales bacterium | reverse complement strand
ATCCGAAGAGGAAATCCGCCTCGCTGCAAATGTCGCCCAGGCGGACAGCTTCATCCGCACCTCTCCCCAGGGCTATGACACTCCCGTGGCCGAACGGGGAATGAGCCTCTCCGGAGGGCAGAGGCAGCGGATTTCCATTGCCCGGGCAGTGCTAAAGCCTGCGGAAATCCTGATTTTCGACGATTCCACCAGTGCCCTGGATCTGAAAACAGAGGCGGATTTGTACGCAGCTCTGAATAAGGCAAAGCCTGGCTGTACGAAAATCGTGATTGCCCAGCGCATTGCTTCGGTACGTCAGGCAGACCGGATTGTCGTTCTGGATAACGGAACGATTGCCGCCAGCGGTACCCATGAGGAGCTGCTTACGTCCTGCCGAGCTTATCAGGATATTTATCATTCCCAGCTGGGAGAGGAGGCGGTATCCAATGGCTGAGCAAAAAATCGTTGACCGGAGTATTCCCGGCATGAACCGTCATGTCCGCTTTTCCGAAGTGGAGCACGCAGAGAATGCCCGGGGTACGCTGCGACGGATATGGACCTATTTTGCCCGGGAAAAGCGGATGGTGCTGGCCATGCTGGCCGTGGTTATCTTCGGTACCCTGTGCGGAGTCTATGCGCCGGGCCTGCAGAGCCAGGCCATTGACCGGATTTCCGGCTCTGCCCACGGGCCGCTGGTGCGGACGCTGGCGCTCATGCTGGCTGTCTACCTGCTGTACAGCGGCTGTCAGCTGCTCCAGGGCCTGCTGAGCGCCAGACTGAGCCAGCGGATCGTCAGGCGGATGCGCGAGGAGCTGTTTGGGAAAATTGTCGATCTGCCCATCCGTTACCTCGACACCCATTCACACGGCGATGTGATGAGCCGGATGACGAACGATATTGAGAACATCTCGACGACGGTCTCCCAGTCCCTTCCTTCCCTGTTTTCCGGTGTGCTGACCATACTGGGCACGGTGGCGGTTATGCTGTGGTACTGCTGGCAGCTGGCGCTCTTAAGCTGTGCGACTGTGGCGCTGACCGTCCTGGCGACAAAGGTGCTCTCGAAAAGGGTCCGCCGGTTTTCCCGCCGCCGTCAGGCGCTGCTGGGTGAACTAAACGGCACTGTAGAGGAGATGGTTTCCGGCTACCGGACGGTAGTGGCGTACAATCATCAGGAAATCACCGCAGAGAAATTCTGCGCCGTTTCCGATTCCCTGACCAGAGCCGGGATACGGACAGATATCTTCAGCGGCGTCATGGGCCCGGTGATGAACTGCATCGGCAACATCGGCTTTGTGATTATCGCTGCCTTCGGCGGTTACTTTTCCTATACCGGGCTGATCTCCGTAGGGGTTATCTCCGCCTTCATCGTATATGCCAAGCAGTTCAGCCGCCCCATCAATGAGCTTGCCCAGATTTACGGCCAGCTGCAGACCGCAGTGGCCGGTGCGGAACGGGTTTTCGCCGTGCTGGATGAGGCCGGCGAGGATAAGGCCGGCGAGGAGTTTGCCGACGGCCAGGCAGCGGACGTAACCTTCAAAAACGTGAATTTTTCCTATACAAAGGGCTGCCCGGTGCTCCATGACTTCAGCCTGCAGGTGCCTTCGGGGAAAAAGGTGGCTCTGGTGGGCGCTACCGGCAGCGGAAAAACCACTGTGGCAAATCTGCTGATGCGCTTTTATGA
This sequence comes from Clostridiales bacterium, assembly GCA_019420425.1. Lineage (GTDB taxonomy): Bacteria > Bacillota > Clostridia > Lachnospirales > Lachnospiraceae > JAHZHG01. Next base: position 758 of record JAHZHG010000418.1, on the reverse strand, counting down.
TATCGACAGCGGAGATATTTTTATCCACAGCCAGAATATCCGGGACATTGGCCGGGACAGCCTGCGCAGGCATGTGGCCATTGTCCTGCAGGATACGGTTCTGTTTTCCGACACGGTCCGCAGCAATCTGAAATACGGCAATGCGCAGGCATCCGAAGAGCAGCTGGAAGCCGCCGTAGAGCTGAGCCGCTGCCGGGAGCTGCTTAGCCGGCTTCCCCTGGGGTACGATACCGTGCTCTCCGGCTCGGGGGCCAACATCAGCCAGGGACAGCGTCAGCTCCTCGCCATCGCCCGCGCCTTTGTCGCTGATCCCAGAATCCTGATTCTCGATGAAGCAACCTCCAGCGTAGATACCCGGACGGAAAAAGCCATTCAGGACGCCATGCAGCTGGTAATGAAAAACCGGACCAGCATCATCATTGCCCACCGCCTGTCCACGATACGCGACGCCGATCTCATCGTGGTAATGGACGGCGGCCGAATTGTGGAAAGCGGCAGCCATGACCGCCTGCTTGCCCGAAAGGGAAAATATTATGAGCTGTACATGACGCAGTACGCGGGATTTGTTACCTGAGAAAAACTGATCAAAAACCGGATGTTGAATCTCATTCTCCATCCGTTTTTTTTCTGTCCGCGTATTTTTTCTTGACATTTAAGTTAGTTTATGCTAACCTAAGCCGTGTGTTAGTCAAGTCTAACTTAACTTATTCCAGTCTAATCCAAGGAGGATTACATGATGAAAAAACGATTAGTTTTCG
>JAHZHG010000417.1 GCA_019420425.1 Clostridiales bacterium | reverse complement strand
TGCTTAAGGAACAGATTGAACGGTATGTACCCTGCAATGAGCAGGAGGAGAGGGACCGGCAGGTGATGCTGGAGCTGCTGGAGAGCGGACAGGATTTGCTTACCCGGGAAAACCTGCTTGCTCATTTCAGCGCATCCGCCTGGATTGTCAACCGGGAGCGCAGCCGGATACTGATGATTTACCACAATATCTACCATTCCTGGTCCTGGACCGGCGGCCACGCGGACGGAGAAGAGGATCTCCTGCAGGTGGCTCTGCGGGAAGCCAGGGAGGAGACGGGGATTGTCCATATCCGTCCGGTTTCGGCAGATATTTTTTCCCTGGAGATCCTGACCGTAGACGGGCATGAAAAACGGGGAAAGTACGTTCCCTCCCACCTGCACCTGAACGTGACGTACCTGCTGGAAGCGGACGAGCGGGATTCCCTGACGGTAAAGGAAGATGAAAACAGTAATGTGGGCTGGTTTGACCTGGAGGAAGGGCTGGCTGTATGCGAAGAACCGTGGATGGTAGAGCGGATCTACAAAAAACTGAATGCGAGGCTTTAGCGGAACCTTTTCAAGGAAAGGGCACGACGATGATTTATACAGAATTGACGAAAAAAGCGATGAATATTGCGTATGCTGCCCACCATGGACAGCGGGACAAGGGCGGTATGCCATATTTTTTTCATGCTGTCCATGTCGCTGAGGCGATGGAAGATGAGCTGACGGTCTGCGCCGCCCTGCTTCACGATGTGCTGGAGGATACAGAATGGACGGCAGAAATGCTGAAGCGAGAGGGCTTTCCCGACGAGGTGATTACGGTCGTCGAGCTGCTGACGCATACGGAGGATGAGGACTATGAGGCGTATATCCGCAGGCTTTCCGGACACCCTGCGGCCCGCAGGATAAAGCAGGCAGATCTTCTGCACAACAGCGATCTGTCCCGGCTGGACACCGTGGGTGAGGAGGACAGAAAACGGGCGGAAAAATACCGAAATGCATACCGGATTCTGGAAAAACCAGAAAAATAAAAATAACACTTGCATTTTTTGTCGAAATATGTTAATCTTTTAACCAAGAAAAAGGGAGTAGCTGCCATTAGTTGTACAGCTAATGGTATATGGTGCGTCAGTACGATATGATGAATATCCGCACCCTATAAGCGATCAGCAAGACTTTTATTACCGGTCATCCGGCGATAAAGGTCTTTTTTTTACCTTTCTTCTTAATTACAAAGAAACCCGCGGGAGCAAAAGATCGTTTAAATTCGGACAACAGGAGGAAAATTTATGTTTTGGAAAAAGAGAGCAAATCAGACGTACGACATGCCCGGAGGCGGTTCGTCAGGGCGTGGAAAAAGAATGGGAAGGAAGGCGGCTGTAATTGCCGGCATTGGTGTGGCCGCAGTTGTCGTAGTGGTCTGTGCTTCGGATGCGACCTATCAGATTCAGGAGCAGGAGCAGGCGGTACTGGTTACATTTGGTTCGCCCAAGGCAGTGACGGAAACGGGGCTTAATTTCAAATTCCCGCTGATCCAGCAGGTGAAAAAGGTAAATACCACCATTAAGGGCTTTCCCATCGGCTATACCCTGGATTCCAATGAAACCGTAGAGGCGGAGGGCATCATGATTACCGCCGACTATAATTTTATTGACGTAGACTTTTATGTGGAATACCGGGTATCCGATCCGGTGCGCTACCTGTACGGGTCAAATGCCCCGGAAGCAATTCTGAAGAATATCTCTCAGAGCTGTATCCGTACGGTGATCGGCAGCTACAATGTAGACGATGTGCTGACCACCGGAAAGAGCGAAATCCAGAGCAAGATTAAAGAGATGATTATGGAAAAGCTGGAGAATGAGGACATCGGCCTTCAGCTGGTCAATATAACGATTCAGGATTCTGAGCCGCCCACCCAGGAGGTAATGAAAGCCTTCAAGGCGGTGGAAACGGCCAAGCAGGGCAAGGATACCGCCATCAACAACGCCAAGAAATATCAGAACGAGCAGCTGCCGGAGGCAGAGGCCCAGGCGGACCAGATCATCAAGGAAGCAGAAGCCCAGAAGCAGACGAGAATTAACGAAGCGGAAGGCCAGGCGGCGAGAATTGAAGCCCTGTATGCAGAGTACGAAAAAAATCCGGTGGTGACCAGGGAGCGAATGTTCTATGAAGCCATGGAGGACGTACTGCCCGGTGTGAAGCTGATTATTGACAACGGAGACGGCGTGCAGAAGGTACTGCCGCTGGATTCCTTTACCGGAAACAGTGCGGACGCGTCACTGGACGGCGGACAGCAGGAAGAGACAGAGACAGAAGAATAGGGAGGAACGGACGATGAAGAAAAAAACCATAGGAATTATCGCAGGAGCAGCAGTTATCCTGGTATGCGGCGCAGCGTCTGTGGTTGTTACGCAGGAAAATGAATATAAATTGGTCCGGCAGTTCGGTAAAGTGAGCCGGGTAGTGGATACCTCGGGAATTAGCTTTAA
>JAHZHG010000416.1 GCA_019420425.1 Clostridiales bacterium | reverse complement strand
CGCCATCCGTAAGACCGCGGTCTCTGCCTTTTCCATGTCGTCAGTCGTCGCTTTGATCAGCGCCTCAAGTTTACGTTCGTTCAGCTTGAAAAATTCCGCTGAGGCTCCTTTGGAAACCCGCTTTGCCGCAAAACCTTTCTTTATAGCTTCCAGAATCGCTATTTCCTGAGCCATCTCACCTTCATCGCGGGCAGCCCGGATCAGCGCCTCTATTTTGGCGTTCATCTTTACAAATTCAGATCCATATTTCTTTTGATTCTCTCTGCGGTATTTCTCCAGACTCTTAAGCTGCTCGGCCTGCCACATGGTCCACTGCTTGTCTTCGTCGTTTTCTTCCTGCTTATGACGTTTCATGTTCCGGATCATCGATACAATCAGCTCATCTTCTATGGCGACAAAGGCAGCGCTGATATCGTAATCATTCTTTGCCGGCATTCGCCTCACCTCTTACACGCAGATACAGGGCGTCACACAGATTACCATGCACGCAGGTTTCAAGCTGGTGTACTTCCAAATTCCCTGTTTCGCCATTGACGCGGCAAAACTCCACTATATCCGGAGTAAAAAAATTGCATCCTTTGCAGTAATCGCTTAGACGCCGTTCAACAGCAATAGTTCTTTTTTCGATGATCAAATATGCTCACCTGCCATTCGAATATACTTTAAATCCCTGTGCCTTAAACTGCCGTGTCAATGCCTTGAGCTGCGTACTACTGCTGCACTTATCACAGCGCAGCTCCGCATAATCACCTTTCTCCACCGCGTAAATCCCCCTCGGCACCTGTTCCTTGGCCACTTCCAGCAGCCCCTGAAATTCCTTCCGGCTCATCCGGTACATTTTGTTTGCTACTTTTACTTTCATTTGCCCCTCCTATCCTAAAGCCTCCGGCTTCCAGATTGATACCTGGTTCGTCCAATTCCTGTATGCCCTGTTCCGCTTTCAAGCGCTCTACTTCCGTCTGCTTTTCTTCATCTGTCCAGGTATCGCCATACAGCTGATCCACCGATGTTTCCAGACTCATTACACCATACTGCTTTGCTTTCCCAATCGTTTCCACTGTAGTGCCGAAATCCGGTGAAGCATATTCTCCAAACTTCACGGTCGGCTGGTAATTGCCTGCTGCCCTCCCGCACATCAGATCGTAGCATTGCAGCACTGTCCGAACCAGTTCCGGGAGTGTTTCGTTCAGGGCATCCACAATCTTATTGCGTACATGCAGCGTCACTTTTTCCTTTTCGCGCTGCGATTCCGCATTATCTGTCTTTTTCAGATCAATACCAAGCGTGGACGGTGATATAATCCCCTGCAGCACCATATCCAAAAAGGACGCATAACTGGCCGCATAAGCCTCGTAAGATATCTGCGGCTGTGAAATTTCCACCTGGCTGTTTGCCTTTTCAGCCATATTTTCCCCAATGGCAATAAAGTCATTGTCAAAGGGATTCGCTGGAAGAAGCTTCCCAGTGTCGGGATCTCTTGGTATCAGGTTATCCGGTATATACCGTTTGATGCGCCCCATGCGCACTGCATCCAGCCACTGGCTGATTACTTCATCCAATCCATCAAGGACATCTGTTTTTGCGTCGAACAATGCCCTGCCCCGGCCCTTATATTTCTCAGAAGTAAATATTTTAATGGGTACCGCAAGCATAATATTATCTGTTATTCCCACATCCATCAAATGAGCTGTCTCCGGAAGAAGCCCCATATCAGCTTCTTTTCCGGCATCATCATATAACCGGTATTTAATATATCCTTGTCCGTAATTTTCTTCTAAGCGGTATTCTTTATTCCCATTCTTGTATGTGGTATAAAATTTAATTTCTTTCAGCCGGGAATGTACATACACAAAATCCACGTTTTCCGCGTCGTAAAATTCTATGATCGGGTATTCACTACACTCATCTGCAGTTATCTTAAATGCACCATCCCCGGAAGCAAGTGCGCCTGAAATACTCCGGCCAATGACCTCATTCAGACCGGCTTTTTCAAACATCTCATCCCATAGTTCATTTATCCCATCTCTGCTCTCTCCAAAGTCAATTGCATCCAGATCAGCAAGAACAATATCCCGGTATCTGTCTATGACTGTAGCGACAATTCCGCTGTGTATCTTCCTGACGCTCCCCTGTGCGTGCGCCGCCCAGAATCGCGCTTTTTCTACATCCCATTTTGCCGTTTTCTGGAAGAACTGTTCCAGTTCCGCGCTGTCACCCTGATACCATAGCTTGTTGCGAACTACATTTTCCAGAAAAGAATGCGGCTCTATGATTGTCACCCGTCTTTCCCGCGCCGGTTCTATTTTTAATAACCGGATAATGAAATTTTGAAACCAATTCATACCGCTTTCCTCCTGAAAATTTTACTCTGATAAGGGATCCATGCATACTGTACCGAATTGACCATATGATCATTCCTGTCTTCCGGCGTATTATCCTTATCTTCTGTCCAACTGTACGTTTCCAGTTCATGGATATAATTTGCGCACG
>JAHZHG010000415.1 GCA_019420425.1 Clostridiales bacterium | reverse complement strand
GATACAAAATCCTCCAGGCCGCTGTATGAGCAAATCTATCAGTATATAAAAGAGGAAATTCAAAACGGAGGGCTGCCTTTTCAGGAAAGGCTGCCCTCTACGCGAAATCTGGCAAGTTACCTCCAGGTTAGCCGCAGCACGGTGGAGCTGGCCTACGATCAGCTGATCGCGGAGGGCTACATCGAAGCAAGGCCGTGCCGGGGATTTTTCGTCAATAACCTGGAAGGGCTGTACCGCCTGAAGCCGGAAAAGCAGGCGGCGAACGGGGAAAGCGAGGCAGAGGAAGCGAAGGAACACTATCGGTTTGATTTCTCTCCCAGCGGCGTAGATCTGAACAGCTTCCCCCACAACGCCTGGAAAAAGCTGTCCAGGGCGATCCTGATGGAAGAAAAAAAAGAATTTTTCCAGCTGGGCGATCCCCAGGGCGAGTTTGCGCTGAGAAAGGTGATCTCTGGATATCTGCACCAGGCCCGCGGCGTTTCGGCCCCGCCGGAGCGGATTGTGATCGGAGCGGGAAACGACTTTCTCCTTCTGCTGCTGTGCGGGATGCTGGGAAGCGGACAGCGGGTGGCCATGGAAGATCCCACATATAAAAAGGCCTACGACGTGCTGGACACCTTTGGTATGGATATGGTAACCATTCCCATGGATCGGAGCGGAATGAGCATCCGGGCGCTGGAGGAGAGCGGGGCGTCCATTGCCTACGTGATGCCTGCCCACCAGTTTCCCCTGGGCATTGTTATGCCGGTAAAACGGCGCCTGCAGCTTCTGGACTGGGCGTCTGCGGCGCCGGGCAGATATATCATTGAGGATGACTACGACAGCGAATTTCGTTATAAGGGCAAGCCGATCCCGGCCCTCCAGGGCTATGACCACCATGGCCGTGTAATCTACATGGGTACGTTTTCCCGTTCCATTGCCCCGGCGATCCGGGTCAGCTATCTGGTGCTGCCCGAGGAGCTGATGGAGCTGTATGAGAAAAAGGGCAGAGCGGTATCCTGTACGGTTTCCCGGGTGGACCAGCTGCTGATTACCCGCTTCCTGCAGGAGGGATATTTTGAACGTCATTTAAATAAGATGCGTGCACTGTACAAGGGAAGGCATGATGTGCTCCTGGAGCAGCTTTCGGCCCTGCCTGAGGGCTGTACGGTTTCCGGGGAGCACGCAGGTGTCCACGTCCTGGTCAGCTTTTCCCAGGGGATGAGCGAGGAAGAGGCAGTCCGCCGGGCAGCCGGGCAGGGGGTAAAGGTATACGGCCTGTCTGACTGCCGCGTGGGAGAGCACCCGGCTACGCCTGAACCGCCTACGGTGATCCTTGGCTATGCCAAGCTGGATGAAGAGGAAATAAAAGAGGCGGTTAACCGCCTGTTAACCGCCTGGAGTCAGGCAAAGACTACCTGAACCAGTATCATATACAAAAGCGTTCCTGCGCCGATGCTCAGCAGGGTGTTCCTCCGCCATACATGGAGGAGCACAACGGCGGCAGCGGCAATCAGCTCCGGAAGGCCGTGGGGCGCGTCGGCTACGGATACATTCCTGAAGCAGTAGACCACCAGCATCCCAATGATCGCATAAGGCAAAACCTTGCTCAGATAGGTGATGCAGGCCGGTGTTTTCCGGTTTTCCGGAAAGAGCAGAAAGGGAATGCACCTGGTCAGAAAGGTCATTCCCGCGATGACCAGGATCAGCAGCAGGGAATCAGTACGGTTCATTTGCACGGGCGGTATCCTCCTTGTCCAGTTTTTTCCGCAGTCCGATGAGCAGCAGGAAAATCACTGCCATGGACGGGAGAATAAAATTCGACGGGCCGAAAATCATCAGGCAGGCAAAGGAAGAGAGCAGGCCGATGACTGCCGGCGCGTGCTGCCTGCTGTTCAGCCATTGGTCGGTGAGGATAACGACAAACAACGCCGTCATGGCAAAGTCAATGCCGGCGGTGTTGAAAGCAAGCATAGAGCCGACCAGAGAGCCTGCCGCGCTGCCGATCATCCAGTACAGGTGATCCAGCAGGGAAATGCAAAGAAAAAACCAGCCGCGGTCAATGCCTTCGGGCGGTTCAGCCGAACAGATCAGGGAGTATGTCTCGTCGGTGAGGCCGAAGATCAGCAGAGCCTTCTTTTTGCCGGTGCTTTTATATTTTTCGATCAGGGACAGTCCGTAAAAGAGATGGCGGGCGTTGATCATTACCGTCATGAACGCTCCGTAGAGCAGAGAGACTCCGCCTGAGAGGAGATCGATGGCTACATACTGCATCGATCCGGCATAGATCAGGACAGACATCAGCAGCGCCCAGGGAAGGGAGTAGCCTTTGCTCTCCAGAAGAATGCCAAAGCCCATGCCGAGAACCAGATATCCGGCCATGACGGGAAGGGTGAGAGGAAAGGCGGCTTTTAATGTACGCGTATTCAAGAAAATAACCTCCATATAAGTATTTACTGCGTTGGCGCACTAAATTATAGCATAGAATGGGAAGGGTGTCAAAAAATGAACATTTA
>JAHZHG010000414.1 GCA_019420425.1 Clostridiales bacterium | reverse complement strand
ATATCGGAACAAAATCCGGTAAACCGTGCACAGGCCGCTCCCGGGCAAAAATAAAGAGGGGAGCGGACAGATACTATGGCAGAAAAGCGCAAATTAAAAATCGAAAAGGCAGATCAGGAATTTTACGACTGCATTGGAGACATTATCGCTCATCCTGTGGTACAGCAGATGAAGCAGTATCCCCATCACTGCGGGACCAGCTGCTTCCGCCACTGCCTGAATGTATCCTACTATAACTATCAGATCTGCAGGCTCCTGGGCCTGGATGCCAGATCGGCAGCCAGGGCAGGGATGCTGCACGATTTATTTCTCTACGACTGGAGAAAGCATGCGCTGATTTCCGGGCAGCATTTTCATGGCCTTACCCATCCCAGGCAGGCCGTGCACAATGCAGAAAAATATTTTCAGCTGAATGAGCTGGAAAAGGAAATAATCCTAAAACACATGTGGCCGTTGACGGTCGTACCTCCCGTACGCAGAGAGGCGTTTGTAATCTGCCTGACGGATAAATACTGCGGAGCCTGTGAGATCACGGATTTTTATTCCAAAAGGCTGATTCCCGCAGACTTAAGGCTGCCGTTTGGCTACCGCGCCATGTATCAGCTGGCGCTGCCGCTGCTGCGCAGGCTAAAGCTGCCTGGCAGCCTGAAGTATTCCCGAAGCGATACAGTCCGCGAGACTGATTACCGTGGAAAGGCGGGCGGTCTGTAAGGACAGCTGCGACATGGCGCCGGCTGTGCTGATGATTCCGGTAATACTGATATCGCCTATGGCTTCCAGTTTTTTCTGCACGCCCGCTCCGGGAAAGAGACTCTGGCGGCTCAGGGTAATGTAGCCCAGATGATTTTTCGAGCCAAGGGAGGCATCCACGGCGATAACCAGGTTGTCCCGGTGGCGTCGTTGGATTGTCCGCATGGCATCCTTCAGATTCAGCGCGTGTACAGGCGCGTTTAGTGTACCATATATATGCATCCGCCCGGCGGCGTGTGCATGAAGATATGTTCCGACAAGGGGGCCAAGGCTGTCCCCGGTCACCCGGTCACTGCCAATGCAGACAATGACCGGCTTTTTTTGGTTTTTGGGATGATCGGCCATCATTGCCAGGAGGCAGCGGGAAAACTGTGCCGGGGCGTAGTGATGCCTGGTATTAATATAGTAAATATCGGATGCCTGGGTGACCGTGTTCATGTGAGTACCTCCTGAGAATGGAATTGCCTGTTTCCTTAGAGTGTATCCGCGGAGAAATGAGTTTATGCAGAAGAAAATAGAAAGTTTTGTCACACGATTTAACGAAATTTCCCCCAGCAATTGCTAAAATCCGCAGAAAGGCTGTGCTATACTTTGCCCAAAAGGAGTGGGCAGGTATGAATATGGAAGGGTTATTCCCGAAAAACCTACGGCAGATTGGGGAAATACCACGCGATAAAAAAATTTATATAGAAGATTATGTAATGACCAGAATCACCAAAGCGAACCGGGGGGAGGAGCAGCCGGTATGGTACGGACTCCTGCTGGGGAATAAAGAAGAGATAGAGGGGAGCACCTGTTTTTTTGCAGACGGGCTTCTGGAGATTTCCACTCTGGATATGGATGAAGAAGAGCTGGAGCGGGTTAATCAGGAAAAAAATACGTATTTTCAGGAAAAAGAGTTTCTGGGAGTCGCGCTGATCTGCGGCCAGCCCATCGAGGAAGAAGAACTGCTCTGGGAAAAGCTGCAGGTATTCTGCTCGGCGCAGGATGAGGCGATCATTTATCAGTTTCAGGAGCAGGATATGGAGGAGCATTTGTTTGTCCTCCAGCAGCTGAAGGCAAGGGAAGTTTCCGGATATTATGTGTATTATGCGGAAAACGCGGGAATGCAGGAGTACATGGCCGTACATAGCACGGAAAACGCGGGTGAGGGAGAGGCGGATGTCTCCGATGCCGCGATTGAGAAATTCCGCAAAAAGGTAGCGGAAAAGCTGGAACAGAAAAAGCAGGCAGCGGCGGAGCGCCCGGCAAAGGCGGTAAAAATGAAGAAGCTCCAAAAGCCGCATGTACCTAAGCTGCCAAAGCTGACCAAATGGAACGGCGTCATGCGGGGAGCCGCTTCGGCGGCAGCCATTGCGCTGATGATCGCCTGCGCAGCACTGATTCAGAACAACAGCCGGATGAGGGAAATGGAGGATATGCTGGACCAGTATGCGGCGGAGGCCGAGGCAATGGCCAGGAACAACGCAGCGCTTCAGAGTGAAAACATGGCGATCAAAGAAAATCAGGCTGCCGTCCGGGCGGCCAGCGCCGCGGCGGAGACAGCCGAAGACACAGACACTATCCCGAACGCCGGGGCCGAGAATGCCGCAGCCGATTTGTCCGCCGACGGCACTGCGCCCGATTCCGCCCAGACAGACGACGGCACACAGTCCGGCCAGGATCAAACCGGCAGCACCGGCGCGGCAGACAGCGCAAAAACCAACGGCAGCGCGCAGCCCGATACAGAGCAGTCCGGCAGCGCCCAGCCCGATACAGAGCAGCCCGGCAGCGCGCAGCTTGACGCAGAGCAGACTGGCAGCGCGCAGCT
>JAHZHG010000413.1 GCA_019420425.1 Clostridiales bacterium | reverse complement strand
TAGCGACAGTCACGGGAGCATGTTTGAGCGAAGCGAGTTTGCGGACGGGACTGTCTATAGGCGACGGACCAGAAGGGGCAAAATTTGCCGTGTCTGAGGGGGATATTGGGTCTGCCAGGGCGTCCGGGAATCCAACATGTGTAAAAAAGTATATCTTCCAGACATCCCAGAATTAACGAACAGACATTGAGCCTGAGCAATAACGGAAAAGTAACAGTAAGAAGAAAGGCAGAGACAGAGCAATGAAGAAAATATGGTTTAACTGCGATTATGCTGAGGGCGCTCACGAGAAGGTGCTTCAAAAGCTGATCGAGACAAATATGGTACAGACCCCGGGCTACAGCGAGGATGAATACTGTGCCCAAGCTGCAGATCTGATCAGGAAAGCATGCCAGGCAGAGGAAGCAGACGTACACTTCCTGGTGGGCGGAACTCAGACGAATCTGACGGTGATTTCCTCAGCGCTGCGCTCCCACCAGGGTGTGATTGCAGCAGCCAGCGGACACATTAACGTACATGAAACGGGAGCCATTGAGAGCTGCGGGCACAAGGTGCTGGCTCTTCCGGAAAAGGAAGGGAAAATTTCTGCGGAGCAGATCGAGCAGGCCGTAAAGCTGTACTGGGAGGATGATTCCTGGGAGCACATTGTGCAGCCGAAAATGGTATATCTCTCCAGCCCAACCGAATACGGAACGGTTTACACAAAGGAAGAGCTGGAGAGGATCAGCCGGGTGTGCCGGAAAAACCATTTATACCTGTTTTTGGACGGGGCAAGGCTGGGCTATGGGCTGGCTGCACCGGGAGCAGAGCTGACCCTGGCCGATTATGCCAGGCTCTGTGACGTATTCTATATCGGAGGAACCAAGGTTGGCCTGCTTTTCGGCGAGGCCGTGGTGATCCCCAATGACGAGCTGAAGGAAGATTTCCGCTGTATTATGAAGCAAAAGGGCGGAATGCTGGCCAAGGGCAGGCTGCTGGGCGTACAGTTTGCGGCGGCTTTTACGGACGGCCTTTACCTGGAGATGGGCCGCCATGCCAACCGTCTGGCCATGGAGATTAAAGAAGCCTTCCGGAAAAGGGGAACGCCCTTTTATGTGGACAGCCCCACAAACCAGCAGTTCGTGATCCTTTCCGAAAAGGAGATGGAGCAGCTGGAGGAAAACTATGTGTTTTCCCGGATGGACTGGGTAGACGAAACTCACCGGATCGTGCGGTTCTGCACCAGCTGGGCAACCAGAGAAGAGGATGTCCGCCGGCTGGTTGAGGACATTGCGGCGCTGTAGAGCCGCGGGATGATTACAGGATGGAGGAAAACATGAAGAAAACCGGAATCAGCAGCGCCCAGGTACGACAGGCGAACCGCAATCAGATTTTTCGTTATATCTGCAGGGCAGGCAGAGTTTCCAATCCGGAGCTGGCCTATGAGCTGAAGATGAGTCTGCCTACGGTTACGACGAATACAAGGGAATTGGTGGAGCGCGGCCTGATCGCCGAAGAAGGGGAATTTCAGTCCACCGGCGGGCGCAAGGCAAAGGCCTACCGAGTCTGCGCGGACGCACGGGTGGCCATCGGGCTGGATCTGACCCGGAACCATGTGGGTCTGGTCGTTACAAATCTGGTGGGGGCGGTGGTAAAATATGAACGGATCCAGAAGCCCTTTTCCGATACGCCGGAATATTACACTGAGGTCTGCCGGCTGATCGAGGCGTTTATCGCGGATCGGGGATATCAATCGGAGCAGATTCTGGGACTGGGCATCTCCATCCCGGGGATTGTGGACGAAAAAGCAGACCGGATTACCGACTCCCACGCGCTGAAGCTGGTACAGGTTTCCTGTAAAAAGCTGCGCGAGTATTTCCCCTGGTCCTGCCGGTTCTCCAACGATGCCAATGCGGGAGCGTATGCAGAAGGAAGGGCGCGCAGGGAGGACGGGCGTCTGTTTTATCTTTCTCTGAGCAACACCGTGGGAGGCGCGGTCTATGAGCGGGGCGGACTGGTTCTCGGTGACGGCTTCCGATGCGGCGAAGCGGGGCATATGACCATAATTCCCAACGGAAAGCTGTGCTACTGCGGAAAAAGAGGCTGTCTCGATGCCTACTGCTCCGCGTCCGTTCTGGATCAGCATACGGGGGGAAAGCTGGGGATGTTTTTTGCCGCCCTGGAAAAGGGAAATCCCGAATATATAAAGATATGGGAAGAATATGTATCCTATCTGGCTGTAGCGGTAAACAACCTGCGTATGCTTTTGGACTGTACGATTGTGCTGGGAGGATACGTAGGCAGCTATCTGGAAAAGCAGCTGCCTATGCTGCGCGAGCGCGTATCCGCACGCAACACCTTTACCGAGGACGGAAGCTTTCTGCAGAGCTGCCAGTACAAAATTGAGGCAGCAGCCCTGGGCGCGGCCCTGCAGGTAATTGATCAGTTCATTGCCGAAGTATAAAGGCAAATATCTGACACCAAAAGGAAAGAAAATATACTTGACAAACCCTCTGTACTGAGCTATCATAAACTTAATAAAACATTTTAATAAAGTTTTTAAGCAATGGAGGGTAATGCAAT
>JAHZHG010000412.1 GCA_019420425.1 Clostridiales bacterium | reverse complement strand
TGGTCTTGTCGGTTAGCCCGTAGTCGTAGACGTATTTGGCCACGCAGCGGATACCGTTTCCGCACATCGCGCCCTGGGAGCCGTCCGAGTTGTACATATCCATCTCAAAATCTGCCTTATCCGAGGGCTTAATCAGGATCAGGCCGTCGGAGCCGATGCCGAAATGGCGGTCGCTGACCAGCCGGGCCGTCTTTTCCGGATCCGCTACGGTTTCCTGGAAGCAGTTCACATATACGTAATCATTACCGATGCCCTGCATCTTTGTAAATTTCATGTCATCCCCCTTTTCCTTCTTAACGCTTAATATCGCATCAGCGCAAATACCATCTGGGCAGTCTCCACCAGGGTATTTCCGCTGTCCATACTGGTTTTCTGTAAATATCTGTGTGCCTCATCTTCTGTCATATGGTTCCGTTCCATCAAAAGGGCCTTTGCCTCTTCGATTACCTTCCGCTCGGATTCTCTGCGCTGTCTGGGGGCGGCGCGGCGCTTTTTCCGCTTGTAGGAAAGCCTTTCCGTAATCATTTCCAGGGTGTTTACCAGATCCCGGACCTTCAGCGGCATGGAGATGCTGACTATCCCTTCCTCTATCCCTTCGCTCAGCACTCCGGGAGAAGCGATCAGCAGCATTTCAAAGGTTGACGGCATATTTTCATAGAGCTGGCTGTAAAGCATGTCGGAAAACTTGTATCCACAGATCACAACGCCTTCCCCGAGCTGATCCAGAGCCTGCAGCGCCTGTGCGCCGCTTATGCATACTGCGGCCACCTCATATCCGCTGCGGAGCAGAAGATTACGGATGCTTTTCCCGTCCTCTGACCTTGGAAAAACAACAACAACATTAACCATCCTCCACCTCCCGTTTTTTCTCTCTCAGATCAAACGGAAGCTATATGCGAAACAGGTACTGATCCAGCTCCCATTCACTGACCGCAGTGCAATACTCACGCCATTCCTTCTTTTTTGACTGGATATATTTTTGGCTGATATGGCTGCCCAGTACCTCCTGAACAAAGGTATCCCCCTTAAACCGGCGGATCGCCTCCTGCAGGCTGTCCGGAAGAGCCTCGATTCCCGCGGCGTCCCGCTCGTCGTCCGTCATGGCAAATACATTGCCGTCTACCCGCTGGGGCGGCTCGATCTTGTTGCGGATGCCGTCCAGGCCGGCGGCCAGGCAGATGGCCAGCACCAGATAAGGATTGGCAGACGGATCAGGGCTTCGCAGCTCAATCCGTGTGCTCGAACCGCGTTCTGCCGGAACACGGATCAGCGGGCTGCGGTTTACGCCGGACCAGGCAATGTATACCGGCGCCTCATAGCCGGGCACCAGCCGCTTGTAGGAATTCACCAGCGGGTTGGTAATCAGGCACATACCGGTGACGTAATTCATCAGGCCTCCAATAAAATAATAGGCTTCTTTGCTCAGGCCGTCAACTCCATTTGGGTCATCAAAAATATTCACTCCGTCTTTGGAGAGGGACATGTTGATGTGCATCCCGGAGCCGTTAATGCCGGACTTGGGCTTAGGCATGAAGGTAGCGTGAAGGCCGTGGCGCTTGGCAATGGTCTTTACGGCCAGCTTGAAGGTCATCATGTTGTCTGCCGTCTCCAACGCATTGTCATATTTAAAATCAATCTCGTGCTGGGCGGCGGCCATCTCATGATGGGATGTCTCGATCTCAAAGCCCATTTCCTCCAGGGTCAGCACCATGTCTCTTCTGGCATTCTCCCCCAGATCCACCGGGCCGAGGTCAAAGTATCCCGCTTTCTCGTGGGTCACTGTGGTGGGGCAGCCGTTGTCATCGGTATGGTAAAGGAAAAATTCGCATTCCGGGCCGACATCGAAGGTATAGCCCAGCTTTTCCGCCTCTGCACACTGCTGCTTCAGAATGTAGCGCGGATCGCCTTCAAAGGGCTTGCCGTCCAGGCGGTATACGTCGCAGATCAGGCGCGCCACCTTTCCCCTCTGGGGCCTCCACGGAAAAATGGTGAATGTATCCAGATCCGGATACAGATACATATCGGACTCCTCAATCCGGGCAAAGCCCTCAATGGATGAGCCGTCAAAAATGATTTTGTTGTCCAGCGCCTTTTCCAGGTGGCTGGCGGTGATTGCCACATTTTTCAATGTGCCGAATATATCCGTAAACTGGAGACGGATGAACTCCACATCCTCTTCCTCGACAATGCGCAGAATATCCTCTCTGGTATATTTTGCCATCCCTAATCCCTCCTTAAACGATCAGCATGATATAAAAATAGGCGCTCTTTCCCCTTAGTCAGAACGCCTTTGCTCACTCAAGATGATAACAGCCAAAATGATTTTTGTCAATAGCTGCCTTTTTTCTGTTTCTTATGATTCATCGGAGCAATAGTGTTACTGCCCGGGCCCGAATCATACAGTATACGGTATGATATTCTGGAGTATGTTAACATTTTTCTTAACCGTTCTGAAATCTTTGTTTCTTCATACTGCTTGCATACACCTTTTTTAGAACATATACTGTTATCCAATGCTGAGAAACACGTGATTGCTATTTCTTTTTTCTTTAAAGCTGTACGGCGAGGGTT
>JAHZHG010000411.1 GCA_019420425.1 Clostridiales bacterium | reverse complement strand
CACCTAACCTCCCTCCAGTTGCAGATTGTGCATAATACAACTGTCTGGGTATTTTATTGCACTAGCAATAGTATAGCATATTTTCCATTTTCGTCAACCGTTTTTCCAGAAAAAATTCCAAAAAGTTGAAATAATGGATTTATGCCAGCTGACTACCCAGAACTTCTTTTGCTTTCTCCAAAGCGGCCTGTACGCCTGCCGGGTTCTTTCCTCCGGCCTGTGCCATGTTCGGACGTCCGCCGCCACCGCCGCCTACAAGGGCTGCGATTCCCTTGATCAGGTTGCCCGCATGTGCGCCCCGCTTCATTGCTCCGTCAGTGGCGGTAGCCATCAGGCTTACCTTGCCGTCGCATACGCTGGCCAGTACGACCACGCCTTCACCCAGCTTTTCCTTTAACTGGTCGCCCAGCTCACGCAGGCCGTTCATCTCTACCCCGTCCAGCGCCGATGCCAGCAGCTTCACCCCGTTTACCTCGACTACCTGATTCATTACATCGCCCAGGGCATCCTTTGCCAGCTTGCTCTTCAGCGCCTCGTTTTCACTCTGCGCCGCCTTTAATTCTGCCGTCAGACTGCCGATTTTGTCCAGCACTCCGGCCGGTGTGGTTTTCAGCAGATGGGCCGCCTGCTCCAGACGTTCCTCCATCTCCCGGTAATACGCAAATACGCCTGATCCGGTCAGCGCCTCAATCCGTCTCACGCCTGCGGCGATACCTGACTCAGAAACAATCTTGAAGGTGGTGATCACGCCCGTATTGGGTACATGGGTACCTCCGCAAAGCTCTCTGGAAAAATCACCCATGGATACCACGCGCACGCTTTCCCCGTACTTTTCGCCAAACAGCGCCATGGCGCCGGTCTTCTTGGCCTCATCCAAGCTCATTACCGCCGTCTCTACCGGCAGGCATGCAGCGATTTCCTCGTTAACGATCTCCTCTGTGCGGCGGATCTCTTCCGGTGTCATTGCCTGGAAATGAGCAAAGTCAAAACGGAGTCTGTCCGGGGTAACCAGGGAGCCCTTCTGCTCTACGTGAGAGCCGAGTACAGTCTTTAAGGCCTTCTGCAGCAAATGGGTCGCACTGTGGTTCTTGCAGGTGTCGGCACGCTTGCCTGCGGCCACCTCGAGCACTGCCTTATCTCCGACCTTGATCATTCCGCTGGTCATCCTGCCTACGTGGCCTACCTTGCCGCCCAGCAGCTTGATGGTGTCCTCCACCTGGAATTCGCCGTCGGCGGTGCGGATCACACCGGTATCTCCCTCCTGGCCGCCCATGGTGGCATAGAACGGGGTCTGCTCGGTAATAATGGTGCCCTCCTCGCCGTCGGACAATGCCTCGGTAAGCTCTGTTTTTGTGGTCAGTACCGTAATCTTCGACTCAGCGGTCAGCCTATCGTAGCCAATAAACTCGGTGGTCAGCGCCGCGTCAATCTCATCGTACACCGTCGCGTCTGCGCCCATATAATTGGTCACCGCGCGGGCCTTCCTGGCCTTTGTACGCTGCTCCTCCATCGCCTGATGGAAGCCGTCCTCGTCGATGGAATAGCCCTTTTCCTCCAGGATTTCCTTCGTCAGATCCAGCGGGAATCCGTAGGTATCGTACAGGGTGAACGCATCGGTGCCGGAAAGGGTCTTTTCCCCTTTCTTTTCCATCTCGCTCTCCATCGTGCCCAGGATGCTCAGTCCCTGGTCAATGGTCTTGCTGAATTTTTCTTCTTCCTGAGCCAGTACCTTGAAGATAAATTCCTTCTTTTCTTCCAGCTCGGGATATCCGTCCCTGGAGCCCTCGATCACCGTCTCGCTCAGGCGGGTCAGGAAGCTGCCCTCAATGCCAAGCAGGCGTCCGTGGCGGGCGGCGCGGCGGATCAGGCGGCGGAGCACATAGCCCCTGCCCTCGTTCGTCGGCATGATGCCGTCGGAAATCATGAATGTGGCAGAGCGCATATGGTCGGTGATCAGACGGATGGAAACATCCGTCTTTTCGTTTTCCTTGTAGGTAACGCCGGCGATCTCGCAGACCTTATTCCGCAGGGACTGGATCGTATCCACATCAAAGATGGAATCCACATCCTGCACCACGGTAGCCAGACGCTCCAGGCCCATGCCGGTGTCGATATTTTTCTGGATCAGCTCGGTGTAGTTGCCGTGGCCGTCGTTCTCAAACTGGGTAAATACGTTGTTCCATACCTCGATATAGCGGTCGCAGTCGCAGCCAACCGTACATCCCGGCTTGCCGCAGCCGTATTTTTCTCCACGGTCGTAGTAAATCTCGGAGCAGGGACCGCAGGGGCCTGCTCCGTGCTCCCAGAAGTTGTCCTCCTTGCCGAAGCGGAAAATCCGCTCTGCCGGAATGCCGATCTCCTTGTTCCAGATGTTCCATGCCTCGTCATCCTCCAGATATACGGAAGGATACAGGCGTTCCTTGTCCAGGCCGACTACCTCGGTGAGGAACTCCCAGGACCAGTGGATTGCTTCTGTCTTAAAATAATCGCCGAAGGAAAAGTTTCCCAGCATCTCGAAAAAGGTACCGTGCCGCGCAGTCTTTCCCACATTTTCAATGTCCCCTGTACGGATACATTTCTGACAGG
>JAHZHG010000410.1 GCA_019420425.1 Clostridiales bacterium | reverse complement strand
TTTGCCCTGAATATTCTGGTAAATGAGGACGGCACTCCCAGTGAAACGGCAGAGGAGCTGTCCGCAGCCTTTTCCGAAATCATGATTGACGAGTATCAGGACAGCAATCTGGTGCAGGAGATGATTCTGCGCAGCGTGTCCGGGGAGGTACAGGGGCAGCGCCGGATGTTCATGGTGGGCGACGTAAAGCAGAGCATTTACCGCTTCCGCCTGGCCAGGCCGGATCTGTTTCTGGAGAAATATGCTTCTTATGAAAAGGTTACTGCAGACGCGCCGAAGGCAGAGTGCAGCTGCCGCCGGATTGATCTGCACCAGAATTTCCGAAGCAGGAAGGAAATCCTCTCCTTTACGAATTATATCTTTGAGCAGACGATGACTGACCGGTTTGGGGAGCTGATCTATGACCGGGACGCGGCGCTGTATCCCGGGGCGGACTATCCGCCGGCAGAGGACTGCCCGGCGGCGGTCCGCCTGTATCTGATGGATGAGGATGAGCTGGCAGATACCGAGGCCAGCGCAGCCGAGGCCGAAGCGGCGGTCATTGGCCGGCGTATCCGGGAGATGCTGGCTGAAGAGCAGGTATATGATAAGAAGAAAAAGGAAAACCGGCCCGTGCGGCTGGGGGATATGGTGATTTTGCTTCGCTCACTGAACGGGTTTGCAGAGCCTTTTGTAGAAACGCTGCAGGGGATGGGGATACCGGCCTACGTAACCTCCAGAACCGGATATTTTTCCGCCTGGGAGGTGCAGGCCTTCCTTGCCTATTTAAAAGTGCTGGACAATCCAAGGCAGGACATTCCGCTGGCCGCGGCCCTGCATTCTTACTTTGGCGGCCTGACGCCGGAGGAGATGGCAGAGCTGCGCAGCCAGAAGCCGGGGGCGCCGTTCTATGAGGCTGCTGCGGATCCGGAAAATGCGCAGTCCGGCGGACTGAAGGAAAAGCTGGAGCGGTTCTGGCGGCAGGTGAACGCATACCGGGAGGAGATGCTGTATATTCCTGTGCATGAGCTGCTGGAACGGATTCTGGAGGAAACGGGATTCGGCCTTTACGTAGCCGCCCTTCCGGGCGGATCCAGACGGAAGGCAAACGTACAAATGCTGGTGGAAAGGGCGGTGGCCTATGAAGCCACCAGCTACAAGGGGCTATTCCATTTTATCCGATATATGGATCATTTGCAAAAATATGAAATCGATTACGGGGAGGCCAATGTAACCGCAGAGAGCGAGGATGCCGTGCGGATTCTGACCATCCACAAAAGTAAGGGCCTGGAGTTTCCGGTGGTATTTCTGGCCGGCCTGGGCAGGGGCTTTAACCAGCAGCAGAACCGGGACAGGCTGCTGACGCATGTGGACTGGGGCGTGGGCACGGAGTGGATTGACCCGGAGCTGCGCCTGCGAAAAAATACGCTGCTAAAGACAGCGATTCAAAAGCAGACGGCGCTGGAAAACCTTCAGGAGGAGCTGCGGGTGCTCTATGTTGCCCTGACCAGAGCAAAGGAGAAGCTGGTGCTGACCGCCGTACTGCCGGGACTGGAGAAAAAGCTGCGGTTCTGGGCAGGGGCGTGCAGACAGACGGAGACAGCTTTGCCATATCTGACTATGCGAAAGGCATCCACCTATCTGGACTGGATTGTCCCGGCGCTGATGCGCAGCCGGGCAGCCGGCCCGCTGCGGGAGGAGACGGGAATCTGGCCGGATTCGAACAGTCCGCTGTACAGGGGAAGCATCGTAGACGGAGGCCAGGAATGGCTGTCCCTGGAATGTGTGCGCCTGTCCGCGGAACAGGAGATTTTTGGGGAACAGCTCAGGCAGGAGGAGACCGGACGGAACAAGGAGCGTTTCCTGCGCTGGGCCCAAAAAACGGAGCCGGATAAAGCGGTAAGGGAGAAGCTGGCCAAGCGGTTCGCCTGGCAGTATCCGTGGAGCAGTGAACGGGAGATGCCGGTGAAGCTGACGGTATCCGAGCTGAAAAAACAGAGCATGAGGACAGAGGAGGAGGAGCTGATCGAGCGGCAGGAAGAGACAGTCGTGCCGCTGCTTCCCCGGTTTATGCAGGAGGAAGCGGCAGTTTCGCCCACGGCGAGGGGGACGGCTTATCACAAAGCGATGGAGCTTTTGGATTTTACCGGAGAGAAAAAGGCAGAATACCAGTTGGAAACCTGGGTTTCCTGTGGTAAAATGACACAGGAAGAAAGAGATCAGGTCCTTCCGCGCAGACTGGAACGGCTGATTCATTCCAGGCTGGGGCATCGGATGGCGAGGGCGCAGAAAAACGGAACGCTGCGCCGGGAGCAGCCCTTTGTCATTGGGGCAGAGGCCTCGCGGATACGTGAGGAATGGAGCGGGGATGAGCTTGTATTGGTTCAGGGTATCGTGGATGCCTGGTTTACCGAGGAGGACGAGATTGTGATTGTGGATTACAAAACCGATCGGGTAGACAGCCCTGCGGAGCTGGCGGAACGGTACCGTACCCAGCTGGAATGGTACAGAGACGCCCTGGAGCAGGTTACGGGCCTGCCCGTCAGGGAAATGCTTTTGTATTCCTTCGCTTTGGAAAAGGAGATTCGACTGTGAGCAAATGGCTAGA
>JAHZHG010000041.1 GCA_019420425.1 Clostridiales bacterium | reverse complement strand
TTTGTGACAAAGGTGTATTCATAAATATGCAGCCCGCGGGCGATTTCAGAGAGAAATCTCAGCGGATGGAATTGTGCTTGGCCGGCAAAGCCCACTGCGCCTGCGGTGGGGAAGGGCAGATCGTGGACGGTATCCAGAAAGAGAGGAGAAAAGCCGATTTTTTCCAGGGCGCCGGCCTCTTTTTCCAGGTTTTTCCGGATATCCAGGGAGTAGACAAAGGCCGGCCTTGACTCAAAGCCGCAGTCAATGCTCCGGCAAAGGTCGGCGTATTTCTGAACGGCCTGCTGATTGGCCTCCAGGTAAAGCCTTGCCTTTTCGGCTCCGAAGCTTTTCAGCAGCTTATCATAGATCAGGCCGTGCTGTGCGGTGATCTTGGCTGTCGTATTCCGGGTAATCCCCGAACAGATGCTCCGGCCCTCAGCCAGGATATAGTCCACACCGTTCTGCTGCAGAAAATGGGCACACAAAATACCGGCAATACCGCCGCCGATAATCAGTACGTCGGTTTTGGCATCGCCCTCCAGGGAAGGGAAACGGGGGAGGGCAGCAGTTTCGGACCAGAGTGAGTGCATAGGGGACACCATCCTTTAGATTCAGGTTATCCATATTCTGCTCAGAAAGAGGGGGAAATATACTTTACACGATATTGATTTACGGCGGCAGCTGTGATAGTATTGAGCAAATCAAAATTTGATGAGGTAATGACAGATGAAAAAAAACTACATATATGCCCTGACTACCGTTTTTATCTGGTCAACCCTGGCGGCAATGGCCAAGAAGCTGTTGGCTGATCTGCCGAATTTAGAGACACTGGCCATCAGCAGCCTTTTTGCCTTTTTGTTTTTGCTTATACTGAACATTCAAAGCGGAATCACAAAAACGATGCGGGAGTATTCCATAAAAGAATATGGCACAATGTGCGGGCTTGGTTTTATTGGTTTGTTTCTGTACTCCGCTCTGTATTATTATGGCTTGTCCCAGCTAAGCTCCCAGGAAGCATGCATATTGAACTATCTATGGCCAATTATGCTGGTAGTATTTTCCTGTATCATTCTAAAAGAGCGCCTGACCGTGATGAAGGCCGTCGCTATGGGCTGTTCATTTGTCGGGATCGTCATACTCACGACAGGAGGCGGGAGCGGCACAGCCGGCAATATGTCCCTGGGAAGCCTCAGCTGCATTATCGCCGCGGCATGCTACGGTTTGTTCTCTGTGCTGAATAAGAAAGCGGACATGAATCAGAATATTACCATGATGATGATCTGGCTTACGACGGCAGTCTGCGCAGCGGTGCTGGGGATCATGACAGAAACTTGGGTTCCCATCGGCAATATGCAGTGGCTGGGACTCCTTTGGCTTGGTGTGGTTGTGGATGCGGTGGCATACCTGCTCTGGGCGCTGGCGCTGAAAGACGCGGAAAATACGGCAGCAATAGCAAATTTTGCATATCTGACGCCGTTTTTGTCCCTGGTTATTTCTGCTGCTTTTCTCGGGGAGAAAATACAGGCGCGGGCAGTTGCCGCATTGATTTTTATTATCGGCGGGATACTGCTTCAGAGCGTTTACGAACGGAAGCGGGCGGCATAGAACGCGTTTTTCAGGGCGGATGGCATCTTGCCGACCGCCCTGAAACCGATCTGTCTACATTTCTTTTGTCAATTTTCGGTATACCTTCACGAAATAAATCATCTCTGCAATCGCGGTTATACTCCAGGAGAAAATATACAGCAGATACAGCGAAGGAATCGTCTGGAAATAAGCGAATATGGTGTAAACCCAGATGATCCGGAACACACATGAGCCCATAATCACGATTATCGTAGGAGCCAGGCTCTTTCCCAGGGCACGGGAGGCGGCGATGGAGCAGTCCATAAACGCAGAAAATCCATAGGAAATGCCCATAATGGTCAGCCTGCGCATACCTGCTTCGATCACTGCCGGCTCTGTCGTGAACAGGGAGAGAAACTGCGGGCCACAGGCCACCAGTAAAAGGCCCATTGCCAGTCCTGTGCCGAAGGAATAGGCCAGGCTGACGAGGTAGCTTTTGCGGATGCGTTCTTTTTTTCCGGCGCCGTAATTCTGGCCCATGAAGCTCCCGCAGGCGGTATAAAAGGCAGCCATAACATCGTAGACCAGAGAATCTGCGTTGGCGGCTGCGGAGTTCCCGGCTACCATAGTGGCGCTGAAGGAGTTAACGCCGACCTGGATGAACAGGTTGGCGATCTGGAAGATTGCGTTCTGCATGCCGGCCGGCAGGCCGATCCGCAGAATGTCCGAGGCCTTGTCCCTGCTGAGGCGGAGGGCGGAAAGGCGCAGCGCATATACCTCTCTGGAGCGGAACAGGGCGGCGATGATCAGGAGCGCGGAGATATACTGGGAAATCACGCTGGCGGTCGCCACGCCGGCCACGTCCATTTTGCAGACAATGACAAAAAACAGATTCAGGATAAGATTGATTATTCCGGCGGCGGAGAGGTAATAGAGCGGCCGCCTGGTGTCGCCCACTGCGCTGAACACGGCGTTTCCGAAATTGTAGATGGCAAGTGCGGGCATACCCAGAAAATAGATCCGGATATAGAGGGCCGCGCCGTCGATCAGCTCGGGCTTGGTATTCAGCAGCCGCAGTATGCCTTTGGAAAAGCAGACGCCGGTCAGGAGAAGCACAAGGCCGGTCAGCAGGCTGAGCAGGGCGGCGGAATGCACGGTTTCCGTAAGGCCGCGCCGGTTCTGCGCGCCGAAATGCCGGGCGACCAGCACGTTGATTCCTCCGGACATGCCGATCAGGAAGCCGGTGAACATGGCTACCAGGGTGGTGGTGGAGCCTACGGAGCCAAGGGCAAGGGAGCCGGCAAAGCGTCCGACAACGGCGATATCGGCCATGTTGAACAAAACCTGCAGGACATTTGAAAGCATCAGGGGGAGGCTGAAGAATAATATCTGTTTTCCCAGGGAGCCGCGGGTCAGATCCCCTTTATCGGTGTGCATGGCAATGGTCGCATCCTTTCTGTGTGTTTAGGTGATGGAGGTGGATTTCCGGGCGCACCGGCTGCCGATGGGGGCATCCGGAAATTCAATGCGAATTATAGCATACTACACTGCCCTCCGAATATCAAACATTATCTTGTCTTTTCACCCAAAAAACGATAAGATAAATTCCGACTACCACTGAAGGAGACGATAAACCATGAACATGGAACACACCCCCAGAATCCTCATCGTGGAGGACGATCCCGATATTAACAATCTGATCCGCACCGTCCTGAAAAAGAGCGGCTGCCGGCCCGTGCAGGCCTTCTCCGGCACGGAGGCAGGCCTGCGCCTGGAGCTGGAGCGGTTTGACCTGATTATCCTGGATCTGATGCTGCCGGGAATGGACGGGGAAACGCTGCTGGGGCAGATACGCGGGGAGAGGCAGCTGGATATTCCTGTGCTGGTACTTTCGGCCAGATCTGCCCTGTCCGACAAGGTTTCTCTGCTCATCTCAGGAGCAGACGATTACATGACCAAGCCCTTCGAGCCGGAGGAGCTATCCGCCAGAGTCTGCGCCTGCCTGCGCAGAAGCGGGAGGAGGCAGAGCCGGAACACAGAAAAAGCGGCGTTTTCCTACAAACAGCTGAGGCTGACCCCCGAGTCACGGACAGTTACGGTAAACGGAAGGGAGCTTGTTCTCACTCCCCACGAGTACGATATTCTGCACCTCCTGATCCGGACGCCGGATAAGGTATTTTCCCGGGAGACGCTGTACGAGCAGGTATGGAACGGAGGCTACTACGGTGAGGACAACACCGTCAACGTACACATAAGCAACCTGCGGAAAAAGATCGCTGCCGCCGACCCCGGCGAAGAGTACATCAAGACCGTCTGGGGAATCGGGTTCAAGCTGGCCTGAGCAACTTTATGGTTTCTTTATCTTTTCTTGAGGACTTATTTACCGGTCGGGAGGTATATTTTTCTGGTAAACAGCAATGACAGAAAGGAAAGAAGATGTTATGGAAGCTTATGTGACAGAATCCAGAAGCCTGACGAAAAATTACGGCAAATGCTGCGCACTGAATAAGGTAAACATTTCCGTCAGACGCGGAGATATCTATGGCCTGGTCGGCGACAACGGAGCGGGAAAAACGACATTTTTAAAGCTTTTGGCAGGGCAGATCTTTCCCAGCAGCGGAGAAATCCGGCTGTTCGGAAGGCATCAGCCGGGAGAACTTCAGCGGATGCGCCCGCGCATGGGAACGATTATTGAAACCCCGGGATTTTATCCCAAGCTGTCTGTAGAGAAGAATCTGGAATATTACCGTATCCAGAAGGGCGTTCCCGGAAAGCGGTCGGTGGAGGAGGCCCTTGAGATGACCGGACTCACCGAAGTGAGAAAAAAGCAGAGCAGAACGCTTTCCCTGGGAATGAAGCAGCGCCTGGGGCTGGCGATTGCGCTGATTGGCGTACCGGAGTTCCTGGTGCTCGACGAGCCGATTAACGGGCTGGATCCCAGTGGAATCATCGAGATGCGGAACCTGCTGCTGAGATTAAACCGGGAAAAGAAGATCACTATTCTTCTGTCCAGCCATATCTTAAGCGAGCTGGAGCAGCTGGCCACCGTCTATGGCTTTCTGGAGGGAGGGCGCCTGCTGGAGCAGGTTTCTGCGGAGCAGCTCCGCGAAACGTGTGCGGATTATGTGGAAATCCGGGTCAGCGATCCGGAGAGATATGCGGTACTTCTGGAGCGGGAGCTGGGCTGTGGAACCTATCATATTCTGCCGGACGGAAGGCTTCATATCGCAAATGCACAGGAGGCCAACGAGCGCTACAGTGCGCTGGCAGCCGGAGCCGGACTTTCCTTGATGGAGCTGGTGCGGTGCCGGCAGTCGCTGGAGGAATACTACATGAGCCTGAAGAAGGGAGGCGCAGCAAAATGCTGAATTATATCAAAAGTGAATGCTATCGGGTGATCCACGGAAAGGGCGCGTATACTATGCTGGCTGTCCTGTGCGGGATATCGCTGCTCTTCAATACAGCCTGCGCCCTGGGCGACCGCTACATCCCGGATTTCCGTTACGGAACCTTCCGGTTTGCGCTGAATACCTTTACCGGGCAGATTACCATAATGATGATCCTGGGCGCCGTTGCCGCAGGCTGCCTGTTTTCCGACGACCGGAAAAACGGAGTGCTGAAAAACGCCGTTGCCTATGGAATCTCCCGTCCGGGAATCCTGATCGGTAAATGCGCGGTATGCTTTTTGACGGCACTGGCCATGATGATTGTCGTTTTTGGCGTTCATGTGGGGAGCGCGTATCTGCTGCTGAAGGAGCCGGAGTGGCTGCCCCTGCGGGAAATGCTGACGGGAATCGGAGCGGCTCTGCCCAGCGCGGCCGCCTTTATGGTGCTGATGATCTTTCTGTGCACTGTATGTCAAAAGGAGATGGAGGCTGTACTTTGGTGGGCACTGTTTTATTACCTGATTCCCATGGCATGCTTTTTTATCGGAATGAAGGTGGAGCCGGTATCCCGGATTGCCGAATGGATGCCCTATACCATCTTCAACATGGAAGCGATCGTGAGCTATGACGGCTATGCCTGCCTCTGGGACACGGCCGGGGGATTTGCAAAGTGTGTAATTGCGGGAATGGCAGGAGTGGTGATCTTTCTCGCCGCAGGCATTCGCAAAATGAAAAAACAGGAGTTTTAACCGAACGATATGATCTATTTTGGACTGGCCCTTCTATGCATTGCAGCAATATATTTTGCTCTCCGCCTGCGTTCGCTGAAGCATTCCCTGGCGAAAGCAGCGGGAGAGCTGCGCGAAATTTCCGAAGAGCTGGAGGAAAACCGGGTGGTCAAGCTGGCAGCGCCGGAAAAAGAGCTGGAAAGCCTTCTGGAAGCCATCAACGGAAATCTTCATCAGATCCGCAGGGAGCGGGGGAGCTACCGGGAGAAGGAGCGGCAGCTGAAGGAGGAAATCGAAAATATCAGCCACGACCTGCGAACGCCGCTGACTGCTGTTCTGGGATACCTGAAAATGATAGACAGGGAAGGCTTAAGCGCGGAGGACAGAGAGTTTTTGGAGACGGCCATCCGCAAGGCGGGCACGCTGCAGGAGCTGACCGAACGGTTCTATGAGCTGTCCCGGGTAACCTCCGGGGACTTTACGCTGGAGCAGAGGCCGGTGGATGCGGCCAGAATCCTGCGGGAAGCCTGCCTGGATCACTACAGCCTGTTTGAGCAGGCCCGGCTGGAAATGGAGGTGCGGATTCCGGAGACGCAGATGATCATTTTGGGAAATGAGGAGGCGCTGATACGGGTCTTTGGTAATCTGCTGCAAAATGGGATTCGGTATGCCAGGAACAGGCTGTCCGTGGGGCTGGAGGAGGAAAAGGACAGCATAAGGATTACGTTTTCCAATGATATCACGCCGGAGCAGGAGCTGCCTGACCCGTCGCGGCTGTTTGACCGTTTCTATGTGCAGGAGCGTTCCAGAAGCCAGGGAGGGACCGGCCTGGGGCTGACCATCAGCAGGAGCCTGGCGGAGCATATGCAGGGGACGGTTACCGCGGAATATTCCGGCGAAAAAGAAAACCGGTTTCTGGTTTTTATCCTTCAATTTCCAAAGGGCTAATTGCATTTTTGAAATCCCGGAGGTATAATGCTGTCGGGTCTGGCGGATGAACAGACCAGGGCAAATGCCTTGAAGGAGGATATAGAAAATGAACAAAGATCTTACGGTGGGAAAGCCGGAAACGGTATTGTGGAGGTTTTGCCTGCCGCTTTTTGGCAGCATTATTTTTCAGCAGCTGTACAACATTGCGGACAGTCTCGTGGCCGGCAAATTTGTCGGGGAAAATGCGCTGGCCGCGGTGGGAAACAGCTATGAGATTACGCTGATTTTTATTGCCTTTGCCTTTGGATGCAATATCGGGTGCTCGGTGATTGTATCCCAGCTCTTTGGCGCGAAGAAGTATGGGGAGATGAAGACAGCGGTTTACACCACGATGATTTCCAGCGGGGTACTCTGCGCAGCGCTGATGCTGGCCGGGATTCTGCTAAGCAGGCAGCTGCTGCAGCTGATCCGCACGCCGGAAGAGATTATGGCCGATTCTGCGCTGTATCTGAAGATTTATATCTGGGGTCTGCCTTTTTTGTTTTTTTATAATATTGCCACGGGTATATTTTCCGCACTGGGTGATTCGCGTACGCCCTTTATCTTTCTGGCGTTTTCTTCCACCGCGAATATTGCCGTGGATATTCTGTTTGTGACCGCCTTTGATCTGGGGGTTGCCGGAGTGGCGTGGGCGACGTTTCTGTGTCAGGGGGTCAGCGCGCTGCTGGCGGTAGCGGTGGTGTTGAAACGGCTGGGGGCGATAAAAGCGCCCGGCGCAGTCCTGTTTTCCTGGCCCATATTCGGTAGGATTGTCCGGATTGCTGTGCCCAGTATCCTTCAGCAGAGCTTTATTTCCTTTGGGAATATCATTATCCAGGGAGTCATCAATGGATTTGGCGCGAGTGTGATTGCGGGATATGCGGCGGCCGTGAAGCTGAACAATCTGGTCATTACCTCATTTACCACGATCGGAAACGGAATTTCCAACTACACGGCCCAGAACCTGGGCGCGGGAAAAACGGAGCGGATCCGCCAGGGCTTTTGGGCAGGGCTGAAGCTGATCTGGACACTGGGCGTTCCGCTGGCGGTATTCTATTTCTTTGCGGGACACCGGCTGCTCTACCTGTTCATGGACGAACCTACGGAAACGGCGCTTCGCACCGGCGCAGAGTATCTGCGCATTCTGGCCCCGTTTTACGTGGTTGTCTCGGCTAAGCTGGTGGCGGACGGCATTCTGAGAGGGACAGGGCTGATGAAGAAATTTATGGTGACCACATTTACCGATCTGTTCCTGCGTGTGGCTCTGGCGGCCGTGGGCGCACACTTCTTTGGAACAGTGGGAATCTGGTGCGCATGGCCGGTTGGCTGGACCATAGGTACGATACTGTCCATGCGGTTTTACCGGACGGCCTCCGTTATTTCAGCATAGCTTCCACATGCCGCTTAATGGCGGAAAAGCTCTCCGGGCTGATGACGTGCTCGATCCGGCAGGCATCCTCCAGAGCCGTTTTTTCGTTGACGCCCAGGCGCATGAGCCACTGGGAAAACAGCGTATGGCGCTCGTAGATCGTGTCTGCAATCTGGCGTCCGGCCCCGGTCAGCGTAATATACCCGTCTTTATCCATGCAGATATATCCGTTTTCCCGGAGATTTTTCATTGCGACGCTGACGCTGGGCTTGGAAAAGTTCAGCTCATTTACGATATCGATGGAACGGACATTTCCAAGCCGCTGCTGCAGGATCAAAATAGTCTCCAGGTAATTTTCAGCAGATTCTTGAATTTTCATAATATAAAACCCCCAATTCGTTTACCTGTCCCTTTTCCTGGGACAGGTACAGGATGATGGACAGGAGGAACAGCCCAGGCAGCCTTTGCCCCGGGCCTTTTGCCGGCGGATCGCCGCCAGTGCAGCAAGAACCAGCAGGCCGATAACGGCCAGCAGAACGTAATCCAAAGGCTGCATAAGCGCCTCCCTTTCCTCAGATCAGCAGGCTGCCGATCCGATAAACAATAAATGCGGCTGCCCAGGCTACGGAGCACTGGAGCAGAATCACAAGCAGTGTCTGAGCCCTCGATCCCAGCTCGCGGCGGATGGTAGCCACAGCGGCCACGCAGGGCGTGTAGAGCAGGGTGAAGGTTAAAAAGCTGACCGCGGTCAGCGGGGTGAACATGGCGGCAAGGGCGGTGTTCAGGTCGGCGGCGCTGCCGCCCACCAGGACGCCCAGGGTGCTGACTACGGCTTCCTTTGCGGTAAAACCGGAAATCAGGGCCGTTGCCGCCCGCCAGTCGCCAAAGCCCAGGGGCTTAAACAGCGGGGCAATCCATTGGCCTATGGCAGCCAGCAGGCTGTCTGCGCTGCTGGTGACGACATTCAGCCGTGTGTCAAAGGTCTGCAGGAACCAGATCAGGATGGTGGCGACAAAAATGATGGTAAACGCCCGCTGCAGAAAGTCCTTCGCCTTGTCCCACATCAGCAGAAGCACGCTGCGCGGGGAGGGCAGACGGTAGTTCGGCAGCTCCATCACAAAGGGAACCGGATTTCCACGAAAAACGGTTCGCTTGAGCACCAGGGCAGCAAGGATACCCAAAGCCATGCCGCCGACATACAGGCAGATCATGACCAGCGCCTGGTATCTGGTAAAAAAGGCTGCGCAGAACAGGGCGTAAATCGGAATCTTTGCCGAGCAGCTCATAAAGGGCGTGAGCAGGATGGTCATCTTCCGGTCGCGCTCGGAGGAGAGCGTCCGGGTGGCCATGATGGCAGGCACAGAGCAGCCAAAGCCGATCAGCATGGGCACAAAGCTTCTGCCGGAAAGGCCGATTTTGCGCAGCAGCTTGTCCATGACGAAGGCCACCCGGGCCATATAGCCGGTATCCTCCAGCATGGAGAGGAAGAAAAACAGGGTGACAATGATCGGAAGAAAGCTGAGTACGCTGCCTACGCCGGTGAAAATACCGTCAATGATCAGGCTATGTACCACCGGGTTGATTCCATAGGCGGTCAGCCCCTTGTCCACAAGGACAGTCAGCCAGTCGATTCCCGCGGCCAGCAGATCGCTTAACCCTGCGCCGATTACCCCAAAGGTCAGCCAGAAAATCAGCAGCATAATCCCGAAGAATACCGGCAGGGCCAGATATTTGTTCGTCAGGACATTGTCGATTTTTACGCTGCGCTTGTGCTCCAGGCTCTCCTCACATTTGATGACGTTTTTTTCGCAGGCGCGTTCAATAAAGGTATAGCGCATGGCGGCCAGGGCGGCGTTGCGGTCCAGCTCGGTTTCTGTCTCCATTTCGACAATGCTGTGTTCGATCATATCCAGCTCATTTTGATTCAGCTGCAGTCTTGCGGCAAATTCCGGGTCGCCTTCAATAATCTTGGTGGCGGAAAAGCGGGTGGAGATCCCGATCCGTTCCGCATGGTCCTCAATCAGGTGCGAGACAGCGTGAATGCACCGGTGAACCGGGCCTTTGTCACAGAAGTCCAGCACCTGTGGACAGACTTTATCGCGGGCGACGCGGATGGCAGTGTCGATCACTTCAGAAACCCCCTCGTTTTTGGAGGCGCTGATGGGGATCACCGGGATGCCCAGCTGCTTGGACAGGCCGGAGACATTGATGGTTCCGCCGTTGTTTCTGACCTCATCCATCATATTGAGGGCCAGGACCATGGGGATGTGCAGCTCCAGAAGCTGCAGAGTCAGGTAGAGGTTGCGTTCGATATTGGTGGCATCTACGATATTGATGATGCCGTCAGGCCTTTGGTTCAGAATGAAATCCCGGGTCACGATCTCCTCGCTGGTATAGGGGCGGATGGAGTAGATGCCGGGCAGATCCACAACCGAGCAGTCCTTTGCGCCGCGGATCTCGCCGATTTTCTGGTCAACGGTTACGCCGGGAAAGTTGCCCACGTGCTGGTTGGAGCCGGTCAGGCAGTTAAACAGCGTGGTTTTTCCGCAGTTCTGGTTTCCGGCAAGGGCAAATATCATACGTGCTCACCGTCCTTTACCACTTCGATTTTCATGGCGTCCTCCTTGCGGATGGTCAGTTCATAGCCGCGGATGCGGATTTCAATGGGGTCGCCTAGAGGGGCGACCTTGCGGACAATGACCCGGGTTTTCGGGATAATGCCCATGTCCAGAAGACGCAGGCGCAGCGGGCCTTCACCGCCTACGCGGGTAATCGTGGCCGCTTCGCCAATGGGTAATTGATCCAGTGTCATAAAAAGCCTTCCTTTCGTGTAGAGTATGCGATACATTTTGCCGACAGCTGTAAGTATAGTTTAGTTGAAACGTTAGCACATACCTATAGGATTGTCAATTTCTTTTCAGCAAAAAGCGGAATATACATTCACCCATCGCCAGCAGCCGGGAAATTTCCACATATTCCTCCCGGGTATGCACGCCTCCTCCCAGCAGGCCGCCGAAGCAGACCGCAGGGATACCCAGGGAGAGGGGGATATTGCAGTCTGTGGAGCCGCTGCCGATGGGCATATCAGAAAAGCCCGCGGCTTCCAGGGCTTCCCGGGCCCGGGCCGTCAGCTTCTCCATAGCCGCCGGATCCACCTCGCCCATACAGGGACGGCTGCCCACACAGTCACATTCCAGGCAAACCCCGCGCCCAAAGGCTTCCAGCGTCTGATGGAAAAACTGCTCCATCTCCGTCAGCCGTTCCCGGCGGTCTGACCGGTATTCAAACAGGCAGGAGCATTCCTGCGCGATGGTATTTACTGAGGTCCCGCCGCTGATTGTTCCTATATTAAAGGTGCTGCGCCCGGCGCCTTGGGGTATTTCCATCTGATACAGCCGGTGCACCAGATCACAGAGAAGGGCAATCGCATTTGGGCTGCCAAAATCGTTGTAGGAATGCCCGCCCTTTGTCCGCACGGTTATCCGGTAGCGCAGAGAGCCTACGGCTCTGTTGCAGATCCCGTTGACCCCGCCGTCAAAGGAGACGGCCTGTGAGATACGGCCCGCAAAGTCCCTGAAAATTCTCCGGCAGCCCGCCAGATTCCCCAGGCCCTCCTCTCCGGTATTCAGCGCGAACAGCGCGCTGCCGGGAAAGCATTCTGGATGGCGGCAGATATACGCCAGAAACACCATCAGGATCGCCGCACAGACCGTATTATCTCCGCAGCCCGGAGAGGCAATCCGCGCGGACGTCCGCGTCAGCGTCAGCTTTGCCGTATCGCCAAACACCACATCGATATGCGCCATATATAAAGGAAAGCCGGCGGCTCCGCCATCCAGGCGCCAGGGGACGAGGACATTTCCCGCCTCATCCGCATAAGCCTGGCACAGGCCGTGTTCCCGCAGCCATTTCAGAATAAAGGCTGTGCGGGCCGTCTCCCCAAGCGACGGGGCGGGAATGCGGCAGAGGGATTCAAACAGGGGAAGGAAGGTTTCTTTATCAAATTTATCCATGGTATACTCCGATCTGAATGACGTAAAGTTTAATAACGATTATAGCACGTTTTCCAGGAAGGGGATACCCAACTGTTTGGGAGACAGCCTGGCAGGCAAAACAATACGACAATCCGGTTGACAGGAAAAAGCCGGGGGGGGGTATAATATATCTGCTAATTTTGCCTAACAAGAGGAAAGGAACGGGAAAGAGAAGAATGAAGCAGAAACGAATCATCAGGGTGCTGCTGCTTACTGCGTTAATTTTCACCCTCTGCATGGGAGCAGGGACGAGCGTGCAGGCAGCGGCAAAGTGGACGAATAAAAGCGGCGTCTGGTACTGTACCAACGAAAAAGGCGCGGCAGTCAGCGGGTGGGTGCAAAGCGGAGGAAACTGGTATTACACCGATAAAAACGGCAAGATGCAGACGAACACGCTGATCAGCGCGTCTGGCCTCTATTATGTAGATAAAAACGGCGTGATGCGGACGGGCTGGGTATATTACCGGGGATACTGGTTCTATTTTGGCGTGGACGGAAAGGCCAGAACCGGCTGGCTGCACAGCGGAAATAACTGGTACCTGCTGGCCAACAACGGCATAATGGTGAGCAACCGCCTGTATCGGGTCAGGGGGATTACCTACTATTTTGGCGCAGACGGGGCAATGCGCACCGGCTGGCAGCAGATTAACCGGCAATGGTACTATTTTGACAGCAGCGGAGCAATGCGTACCGGTTGGGTGTTCGTTGGCGGCCAGTGGTATTTCCTGAATGCCAACGGCACGATGGCCACCGGCCTGGTAAACGCCGGCGGCAGCAGGTATCTGCTTTCCGGCAGCGGAGCGATGCGCACCGGCTGGCAGAAGATTAACAATTACTGGTACTATTTTTCCGACAGCGGGAAAATGCTGACCGGCTGGCAGAAGGTCGGCGGCAGCTGGTACTATCTGAATCCCAAGACCGGAGCGATGCATACCGGCTGGGTAAACGTAAACGGAAAGCTCTATTTTCTTGAGACA
>JAHZHG010000409.1 GCA_019420425.1 Clostridiales bacterium | reverse complement strand
CTGCTAAGGAAAGATATGCTTACCTGAACAAGCTGATCACGCTGTATGGCGCAGAAGAATAATATCGGCGAATAAAGACTGGCCTCCCTGGAATTTTTCCGGGGAGGCCTTTTCCATTCCACAAACATTTAAGATAACTTTAAAAAGAAATAGATTGCTTCCCCCGCCATCCAACGGTATAATGAAACCAGAGAGAGGGGAAACTTATGACAGTACAGGCACGAAAATACACCTTTTCCAACATCTTGCTTTCTATCATTCTCATGCTGTTTATCATCTCAGCCGCTGTGATCCTGACCCTGGAATCCCGGTGGCTGTATGATATCGACATATCCGGCCTGAACATTGAAGAATATGCGGAAATGCCCCGTGAGGAAATCCGGGAAAACTATCAGGCGCTGATCGACTACAACTCCCCGTGGGGCCCGGACACGCTGGAGCTCCCCACCCTGCCTATGTCTGAGACCGGGCGGATTCATTTCGCGGAGGTAAAGCAGATCTTCCTGATGGTCTGGTATCTGCTGGGAATCACCGCTGTACTTCTGGCTGCGGGAATCTGGTGGATGCGCCGAAGGAGCAGAGGCTACCTTTTGCTGGCCAGCATACTCACCATCGCGGTTCCGGGAATTATCGGCATGCTGATTGCGCTGAACTGGGAACGCTTTTTTATCGGGTTCCACAATGTATTTTTTCAAAACGATTACTGGCTGTTTGATGAGCGGACAGACCCGGTAATCAAACTCTTACCGGATACATTTTTTATGCACTGCGCAGTGCTGATTCTGTTTGGCATTGCGACCGGAAGCTTTATCTGCTTTATCCTTTATTTGATTGGAAAATTGAGAAACCTGAGGGAACGTCCCGCAGCGGTGGATAACGACAGAAATACAACAGGAGGAAATGGATGTATTGCTATAGATGCGGAAAACAGATAGAAGACGGCGCTCTGTTTTGCGGCTACTGCGGAGCCAGGCAGCCCCAGGACGTGCCGGAGGACGAGGGAGACAGCTGGACAGCCGGAGTAGAGTATTACTCCGGCCAAGGATATCCGTACGAACAGGAGGAACGCAGGCGCAGAAGGTATCCGCCGACAGAACCCCAGGAAGAAGAGGAGAGCAGGGGATTGGGCAAATTCCCTGCTGTACTGATTGTCCTGTTTGTGGTTCTGTTTCTGGTGGCTGCGGCGCTGGTTTATCTGCTGGCAGGAAAATCCGGGTCGAAAAAGACAGGCAATTCCGGGTCGGACCTCTTTTCCGGTCTGGATGAGACGGAATCAGAAACACTGCTGGTGGGCGATGCCGGGGCGGAGCAGACAGAGAAGCCGGCTTCCACAGAATCCGGGGCAGAGACAGAAAGCCGGATAACCGAACAGACGGAAACTGACCAGCCGGAGACGGAAACCGAACAGCAGGCGGCACAGAGTACCTACACGGTAATCATCGGCGACTACTCCTGGGAAGAAGCGGAAGAATACTGCCGCGAACAGGGCGGGCATTTGGCCACGATTACCTCGGCAGAGGAGGAGCAGCAGATTATTCAGGCAATCGGACAGGCCGGATACGACCTCCATGTGATCTGGCTGGGAGCCACTAACCTACAGTCTGCTGACGGCAGCTTTGCCTGGACGACGGGAGAGGCGTTTGCCTATCAGAATTGGGCGCCGGGCGAGCCAAGCGGCACAGACGGAATGGAGCATTATCTGGAAATGTACAAAAGCGGAGACACCTGGAAATGGAATGACGTTCCCAATGAGATTGCCATGTATTATTCCGGCGATATGGGATTTGTCATGGAAAAGGAGTAAAATAAATGGATTTAGAAAAGCTGACAGCGTATGAGCTGGTGAAACATGAGACGATCGGGGATATCCGGTCTGAGGGATACCTGCTTCTCCACAAAAAAAGCGGGGCAAGGGTTGTTGTACTGGAAAATGACGATGAAAACAAGGTGTTCTCCATCGCATTCCGCACCCCGCCCCACGACAGCACGGGCGTGCCCCATATTCTGGAACACAGTGTGCTCTGCGGCAGCCGCAGATTTCCGTCAAAGGATCCCTTTGTGGAGCTGGTAAAAGGCTCTCTGAACACCTTTTTGAATGCAATGACCTATCCGGATAAGACGATGTATCCGGTGGCCAGCTGCAATAACCAGGATTTCTGCAACCTGATGCACGTCTATCTGGATGCCGTATTTTATCCGAATATTTACCAAAAAGAAGAAATTTTCCGCCAGGAGGGCTGGAGCTATCAGCTGGAGAATGCAGAGGATGAGCTGGCCTACAACGGTGTGGTGTACAACGAAATGAAGGGCGCCTTCTCCTCCGTGGACGACGTGCTGGAACGGGAGATCATGAGCTCCCTTTTTCCGGATACACCCTATGGAAACGAATCCGGCGGAGACCCGGAATGCATCCCGGAGCTGAGCTACGGGGAGTTTCTGGACTTCCATCGGAAATACTATCATCCGTCCAACAGCTATATTTATCTGTACGGCGACGCCGATATGGCGGAACGGCTGGAATGGATGGACCGGGAATATCTCAGCAGGTTTACCAGGACGGACGTGGATTCTGCCATCCCGCTCCAGCAG
>JAHZHG010000408.1 GCA_019420425.1 Clostridiales bacterium | reverse complement strand
GAGGGGGTTCTGCTGATAAAACACGGACAGCCCCGTACCGATCAGATAAAATACCGTAGCAATAAAAATGGACAGCAGCCCGTTGGTCAGCATCATCCGCCGCAGCTTTTTCATGTCCGTGGTCGTGGTGAACCGCTGGACGATATCCTGACTGGAGATGTATGAGGACAGCGTGTTCAGCCCGGCGCCGACAATCAGCAAAAAGACACTGTCTTTTAGCAGATTGGGATCAAAAAGCGGCTGATCCGGCGAAAGAAAACGGTTTTCCACGGACAGTACCCGGAAAACCTCGCCAAAGCCTCCGTCAATCCCGGCGAGCAGGTAGAGCAGGGCAAAGGTGACGCCCACCAGCAGAACGGAGCCCTGGATAAAATCTGTCCAGAGTACGGATTTCAGCCCGCCGGTATAGGAATAAATAATGGCGATAATCCCCATAACGGCAATCAGCACATTCACATGAAGCCCGGTCAGAGCAGAAAGCACCATGGAGGGGAGGTACATGATGATGGACATACGGCCAATCTGATAGATGATGAACATACATGCGCCCAGCACCCGCAGCCCCCTGCTGTGAAAACGGATTTCCAGATAGTGATATGCGGTATCGATATCCAGACTGCTGTAGACCGGAAGGAAATACCGGATCGTGATGGGGATGGCCACCAGCATACCCAGCTGGGCAAACCACATCAGCCATGTCCCGGCATAGGAATTTCCGGCAAGGGACAAAAAGGAGATCGGACTCAGCAGCGTAGCAAAGATGGATACGCTGGTCACCCACCAGGGGATGGTTCCGTCTCCTTTAAAAAATTCCTTTCCTTTCATTTCCCGCTTGGAAAAGTGCAGGCCGGCAAACAGCACAGCCGCCAGATAAATAACTAAAATAACCAGGTCAATCACAGTAAATCCCTGCAATGGTGTACTCCTTCCGTGAAGGCGTCCATATTGTCAGGAAGGGACAGAATAGCAGAAGCTGTGCTGCCGCAGCCTTCACTCTGCGGCAGCTCCCTTCTGTTATACTGTTCCAGATTTTCTCTTTTTTATACGTGGGTTTTATTTTTCGTGGAGAGAGTTCACTGCCTCCGCGAAGGCCTTGGTGATCAGCTGGGGTCTGGTGATGATGGAGCCTACGACTACGCTGTAGCAGCCCAGCTCGATTACCCGTTTCGCTTTTTCCGGAGTGTTGATATTTCCCTCGGCAATCACCTTATGCTTTACCTTGGAGAGAATCTCGCGGATGATGGCGAAGTCGTCTGCCTCAATGTGGTCGCCCTGGCTCTGCGGGGTATAGCCGACCATGGTAGTCCCGATAAAGTCAAAGCCCAGCTCGTCCGCATGAACGGCCTCGGCTACGGTGGAGCAGTCCGCCATCAACGGCTGATCCGGATATTTTGCACGGATTGCATGATAGAACTCATCCAGGCTCATTCCTCCGGGAAGGGGTCTCATGGTGGCGTCCAGCGCGATAATCGCCGGCTTAACCTCCATCAGCTCGTCGATCTCCTTCATTGTCGGCGTGATGTATACGTCACTGTCGTCGTAGTCCCGTTTTACGATGCCGATAATCGGCAGGTCTACGGTTTTCTGGATTTCTGCGATGTCTTCCTTTGTATTGGCACGGATTCCGGAAGCCCCGCCCTCAAAGGCAGCAGCAGCCATACGTCCCATAATATAGGAAGAGTGCAGGGGTTCATGGGGGAGTGCCTGGCAGGAAACAATCAGCTTGCCTTCCAGGGATGCGATGGAATTGCTCATAGTATATTCTCCTTTTCTTTAAAATACTGTTCACAGAAACGGCGGATAATATTATCATAAATGATAGAAAAAGAATTTTCAATAGATTTTAAAAATATGAAAGTACTTTCAAGGCACGGGGAAATACAGATAAAAAAAGGGGGAATATGGCGTAGAGGATTTGGAAAAAATGTACAACAGCTGAAAGTTTTTTCAGCAGGGGCGGGCGGCAGCCAATGCACTGCCGCCCGGAAGGCACGCTATTCCCCTGATGCCAGTTCTTCCCAGACTTCATATAGCTTTTCCAGTTCGGTCTGCACATCGGCTTTTTTCTGATTGACTTCCATGCATTTGGCCACATCGGTGAAAACCTCTTCTCTGGCCAATTCAGCGTCCAGCTCTTTATCCAGCTCCTCCAGCTCCTGTATCCGCTTTTCCGTGCGGGCAAGGTCGTTCTGACGCTTTCGTTCACGGGCCTGTTCTTCTTTTGCCCGCTTCCAGTCCTCCCTGCCGGCGGAGGGCTGGCTTTGCTGTCCGACCGGGGCAGCGGCGGTCTCTGATGCGTAGATTTTTGTCAGCGCTTCGGATTTTTCGAGATAGTAGTCGTAGTTCCCGATATAGTTAACCAGCGTATGGCCGGTCAGATCCAGGATACGGGAAGCCGTCTGATTGATAAAATAACGGTCGTGGGAGACATACAGCACAGTGCCGGTATACCGGTTCAGCGCCTGCTCCAGAATCTCCTTCGATTCGATATCCAGGTGGTTGGTCGGCTCATCCAGGATCAGGAAATTCGCCTCCGAGAGCATGAGCTTTGCCAGGGATACCCGGCCGCGCTCGCCGCCGCTTAGGTCGGCGATCCGTTTAAACA
>JAHZHG010000407.1 GCA_019420425.1 Clostridiales bacterium | reverse complement strand
GACGGCGTTGTGCCAGGGATATTCTACGCTGTTTTACCGGATGGCCAGGCGTGTGGGCCTGTCCGTACGGCTTATTGCCGGGGACGGAGAGGGAGAGGAGCACAGCTGGAAGATAGGGAAAATCGGAGAGGAATACTACAATCTGGATACCGCATGGGACGCCACGGATGATCCGGAGGACACCGAAACCCTGAGAAAATATTTTCTGAAGTCAGAAGAGGACTTTCCGGGACATATTCGCTATGGTCAGGAGGATGGAGAAGGGTATGAGTACGCCACGGATGAATTCTATCAGGTATATCCCATGGCAGAGGAGTCCTATCTGCCGGAAACAGAAGCTTCAGAACGTGAAACCGAAGAGCAGACCGAGTCAGACGAGACGGAGGAGCGCGAGACAGAGGAACAGACAAGGGAGAGCGAGACGGAGGAGCAAACCGAGCCGGCCGGGGTCAAGGCAGAGGCCGAAGAAAATGATGCAGGCGGGCCGGCTGCAGTACAGCCACAGCAGCAGGATTTTCGACAGAGTATATACGCAGTTCAGAAACGTACAGAGCCGGTACAATTGAAGCTGGAAGCTTCCCCCCATACCTTCCGTTCGGTCAGGCTGAGCTGGAATGGCATATCTGATGCCGACGGATATGAAATCTGGCGGTCGAACGGGGGGAAGACGACGTATACCTGCGTGGCAGCGTTTTCAACAGGAAGAAGGGAGACGTGGACAGACTGGAGGGCAACATGCGGCGAAGTATATGCTTATAAAATACGGGCATACAGGCTTGACGGAGACGCAAAGGTGTACAGCAAATTCAGTCCGGTACAGTCAGCAAAAACCGCGCCCGCCGCTCCGCAGCTAAAGCCTGCGAAATCTTGTGGCCAGGGAATAACCGTATCCTGGTCTGCGGTGGCCGGCGCCGACGGCTACCGGCTGTACCGCAGGACAGAGGATAGCTCCTGGAAAGCGATAAAAACCTTGGATTCCCTGAGCTTTACCGATTCAACGGCAGAAAAAGGAATCCCCTATACATATACTGTCCGGGCATACCGAAAGACTGGCAGTGGTAAGATCGTCTGGAGCGGTTTCGCAGATTCCGAAATCAGCGGAATACGGCAATAAAATTCAGGAACGGACAATTGCGCTGGTGTGTGGAGGCCGGCTCGCGGCAGTCTCCACCACCTTCTGCGAAACATGATAAGGATAAAGCTCTTGGTAAAATTCCAGCTCAGCTTCGGTCTCCGGAAGAGCCGGTATCAGTCCGGT
This sequence comes from Clostridiales bacterium, assembly GCA_019420425.1. Classification (GTDB taxonomy): domain Bacteria; phylum Bacillota; class Clostridia; order Lachnospirales; family Lachnospiraceae; genus JAHZHG01. The sequence goes on along the minus strand of JAHZHG010000407.1, from coordinate 1,359 downwards.
ACAGTCCCTCGCGGAGCAGACCGTCAGGTCTATATCATAATTATTCTGCTCATCAATATTCATACCCATCAATTTTCACCTCCGTTAATAGAATCTGCGGTTTTGATGAAAAAAAACTGGCTTTTTCTTGCATTTTTTTCCCGGATGTTGTTATAATGTTTTGCAGACCATGAATTGCTTATGTGAATAATGAAAGGAAAAAAGAGAGGAAACAGCAGGTATGGCAAAGAACAACACCTATGATGCCAGCAGTATCTCTGTCCTGGAGGGACTGGAGGCGGTGAGAAAACGCCCGGGCATGTACATCGGAAGCGTATCCAGAAAGGGATTAAATCATTTGATTTATGAGATCGTGGACAATGCGGTGGATGAGCATCTGGCCGGATACTGTGATACAATTACGGTGATTTTGGATAAAGACGGGTCTGCGTCCATAGAGGACAATGGCCGGGGTATCCCGGTGGGGATGCATGAAAAAGGTATGTCGGCCGAGCGTCTGGTTTTTACCACCCTTCATGCGGGAGGAAAATTTGATAATTCTTCCTATAAAACCAGCGGAGGCCTGCATGGCGTAGGCTCGTCCGTGGTAAACGCGCTTTCCACCTGGCTGGATGTCCAGGTCAGCCGGGAGGGTTATATTCATCACGACCGCTACGAGCGGGGCGTGCCGGTCATCGACCTGGTAAAGGGCCTTTTGCCCACGATCGGGAAAACCAAAAGGACGGGGACGAAAATCAGCTTTCTGCCCGACCCGGAAATATTCGAAAAGACGAGATTTTCAGCCACGGAGGTAAAGAGCCGCCTTCACGAGACGGCCTATCTGAACCCGGAGCTGACCATATACTTTGAGGACCGCCGGGATGAGGAGACAGAGCAGATTACGTACCATGAGCCGGACGGCATCATTGGCTTTATCCAGGATCTGAACCGCAAAAAAGAAGTGATCCATGAACCGGTTTACTTTAAAGGAGAGGCGGACGGGATTTCGGTAGAATGTGCTTTTCAGTATGTCAATGAATTTCACGAAAACGTGCTGGGCTTCTGCAACAACATCTACAATGCAGAGGGAGGCACCCACCTGACCGGCTTTAAGACCACGTTTACCACGGTGATGAACACCTATGCCAGAGAGCTGGGCATATTAAAGGAAAAGGATGCCAATTTTACCGGTGCAGATATCCGAAACGGAATGACGGCCGTGATCTCGATAAAGCATCCGGCGCCCCGGTTTGAAGGCCAGACCAAGACCAAGCTGGACAACCAGGATGCGGCCAGGGTAACCGGAAAGGTAACAGGCGAGGAGGTTGTGCTGTTTTTTGACAAGCATCTGGATATGCTGAAAAATGTCCTCTCCTGTGC
>JAHZHG010000406.1 GCA_019420425.1 Clostridiales bacterium | reverse complement strand
CGTTGACGGTGTTTATGGATATGGAAACGTTCCGGGAGGTATTTTCCTGGAAAGAAGGGCAGTTCAGCGGGTATTTTTCCAATGTGGAGCTGGAGGATATCGGAGAGGAGGATATTGCCTCGGTCATTACGGAGGCGGATATGACGATTCTGGCGGATCAGCTCTTCGATTCCATGGGAAGCATGTTCCCCATGATTTCCGCATTTGCGGTGCTGCTGAATCTTTTGCTGGTATACCTGCTGTCTAAGGTGATTTTGGAAAAAAATGCGGTATCCCTGTCCATGGTGAAAATCCTGGGGTATCAAAATGGGGAAATTGCCAGGCTGTATCTGGTGTCAACGGCGGCGGTGGTGTTTGCTTCGCTGGTGGTCAGCCTGCCCCTGTCTTATGGAATTATCCGGTTGATTTATGGAGAGATAATCAGCAGCTTTTCCGGGTGGCTCAGCTTGTACATTGCGCCGGAGATTTATGCGGAAATGCTGGCGTTTGGAATCCTGGCATATGCTGTAGTGGGAGCGATTCAGTTCAGGAAGATTCGAAGCGTGCCGATGGAGGAGGCGCTGAAAAATGCAGAATAGGGAAAAGACATCCGGCCAGGGAGATGCGGCCGGATGTCTTTTCGCGCGGATGCTCAAGCTCAGCGGCCGCGCCGGAGAGCGAAAGAACGAATACGGCGAGTGCAATTATGGGAAAAACAGAGCGAAATCTTCCGGGGTAAGGGTTTCCCGCTGAGACTCCTCCCCAGAGCCATCGGAGGAAGGCTGCCCGGTATGGTCAGGCAGGCTGTCCGGAGAAGTCTCTGCAGGGGCGTCTGCGGTGTCGCTTTCCTCTGCCGGAGACAGGAGCTCAGGGGAAATCTGCGGGGCCCCGTCGTCGGTTTCTCCGGGGAGTGTGCTTAGCTTCAGCAGGCTCTCCCAGTCGGTGTGGCTGCCGTCACAGGCTGCCGTATCCCGGGTGATTACACCGATATGGGAGGAACAGCCTGAGCCTGCTACCAGGCCGGTGTCGTTGCACAAATCGCCGGTGAGATGGGCGTCGCACAGCTCAGTGGGCTCGGTGCCCTCAGCGAACAGCTCCTCGTACACCGTGCTTCCGGATGCGTCGTATTCGCAGAGGCCGGGGACGGCCAGCTTCCCGGAACGGCTGCAGACCAGGGCGGAGACGATGCCGGGCGGCTGGCGGAATGCGGTAATCTGCAGGTTGAGATGTATCCGGTTCATGATCGCATTCCACAGTACCTTGTTGTAGGTGTGGTAGAGGGGGTCAGAGCCGGGCAGCTCGTCATTGTTGTCGTAGCCGCCCCAGACACAGCAGGTGTAGGGCGTGTAGCCGGCGAACCAGATATCCCGGTCGTCGGAGGTGGTGCCGGATTTGCCGGCAACCGGCATGGAGCCGAGGTTGATGGTGCCAAAGGCGGTGCCCTCCGGATCGGTAATTACCCCGCGCATAGCGTCGGTCAGCAGATAAGCCGTTGTGGGCTTTAGCACCTGGGTGGCAGTGTCTGTCGTATTATCGATGATTACGTTTCCGTATACATCCAGAATCTTGGTGAAGAACTTTGGCTTTAGATAGCCGCCGTTGTTGGCGATGGCCGCATAGGCGGCGCACAGCTCCAGGTTGGTAACGCCCTCTGTGATTCCGCCCAGGGACAGGGACTGTACTACGTCGCTGAGCACCGCGCCGTTGGCCTCGTACCGTTCGTACAGGGTGCTGATGCCCAGCGCCTTCGCATAATCAAAGCCCAGCTTCGGCGTAATCTCGGTAATGCACTTGACCGCCACGATGTTGACGGAGCGGACAATCGCTTCGCGGATCGTGGTGGGGCCGGTATAATTGTTCAGATCCCAGTTGCTGACCTCTGTGCCGTCCTCGTACTGGTACGGAGAATTGTCGTACACCGTGGCCAGGGTCTTGCCGCAGGCGTCAAGGGCCGGGGCGTAGGTGGTCAGGATCTTGAAGGTGGAGCCGGGCTGCCGGGTAGTATCCGTAGCGCGGTTCAGGGTCAGGCTGGCCTCTTTTTCTCCGCGTCCGCCCACAATGGCCTTGACAAAGCCGGTGGACTGGTCGATGACGACCACAGAGGCCTGGGGCTGGGGCACGATGGAAACACGCTCAGCCACAACGGTGGAGCCGGGATTCTGCCCGGTGATCCAGGTTTTAAAGGCCAGGGCGCTGGAGCGCGCCTCATCCTCGCTGGCATAGAGCAGGTTGAAGGTATCGTCTCCGGTGACCTCCTGCACATAGCTGCGCACGGATTCATTGCCGTAATGGAGCGTTTCCCCGTCCGCGGTCTCAATGCTCAGGGCATAATCCAGACCCACCTCCGTACCGGCGGGATAGTTGGCCGGATTGGAAAATTCTTCGTCGCAGATGGCCTGGATGGCGTCGTCCTGTGCGGAGTAAATGCGCAGCCCGCCGGAATAAACCATCTTTGCGGCCTGCTTATAGGAGTAGCCCTTTTCGGTCATTAACGCCTCGATGGCCTGATCGATCAGCGCGTCCTGGTAGTACGTATAAATCGAGTAGTCCTCCGCCGTGGAATCGTTTTCCAGAATGCGGTCATATACCTGGTCGGCCATGGCTTCGTCATACTCTGCCTGGGAGATATATTCCTGTTCC
>JAHZHG010000405.1 GCA_019420425.1 Clostridiales bacterium | reverse complement strand
CCGTCCGAGAACAGGCCGTCCGGCAGGCGCTGGCGCTTTTGTACCGTCATCTGCCGGAGGCGGGAGCATAGATAACCGCGGATTTACATCGTACGGCGGAACTGCCTGACAAGTGACGTCAGCCGGTCAATTCGCTGGATTTCCTCGGGAGACTTCCCGATTTTCATTACTTCAATAATCGTATCCACTTCATTAGGGGAAAACGACATGGAGCCGGAGGATGAGCCTGCAGCCATGAGAAATGGCAGCAGCTCGCTCTGGCTCTTTCCTTTTGCCTGTTCGGTCAGTCCAAGAAGCATTTGCAGCTTGGCCGGGTCAATGTTTTTCAGGGCAGGGTTGTTCAGCAGATTTTCATCACTCATTATCGATTCTCCTTTTCCAATGGTCTGGACAATTCATTACAGAGCTGCAGCGTAGTGATCATATTCATGCACTGGTCAATCCACTGCTGTTCGGAAGCGTTGCCGAATGCGCGGATTTCCTCCAGCATTTCCGGCAGACTGCAGCCGGTGACGGAGCATGCCTGCATTTCCGGCTCGGCCTGGCGGAAAAAGTGCATGACATTCTGCAGCTCCAGCATTTTGATATATACGCCGATTATGCGCTGTCCGGGGCCGGGCAGAAACGGGATAGCGGCTTTGATCATTTGCAGGTGGTTCTGATTGGCGATTTCGTCTATAGCGGTCATCATAGATGGACACTCCCGGAGCACTTTTTATATTCCTATGTCCGGAGAAACGATTCTATGACTCCGGACATATAATAAAAAAACAAACAGGGGAAACCGACAATGGGAAGTCATACCGTAATCGACGGCAATGCGTTTTATGAAATAGATGAGGATTGTATGCAGAAAAAGCAGCGGGAACAAAAGCAGAAAGAGGAAAAAGAAGCAAAAGAAAAGGCATCTTCTCCTGAGAAAAAGATGCCTTATACGGAGCTAAAGTAGTTTTTTGGCGATAGCCTCGGCGGTCGCGGCACGGGCGGACGAGGAGGCCTCCGGGTTTTGCTGGCAATAGCCGTAAAACAGACAGTCAATCAGAAACAGCTGCCCCATCTTGGCCGCAATGGAGCCGGACTGCAGGGGGCTCTCATTATAGCCGCACTGGAGAACGACATCCGCAAATTCAGCCGCACGGGAACGGGGAAAATGGGTGATCAGCACAATGGGGATATGCCTGGTCTTGGCAATATTCAGTACGTCCTCCATATCCCTGGTGGCCCCGGAATAGGAAAAGAATAAAATCACATCCTCCGGGGAAGCCAGGGAGACGGTCATCACCTGCAGATGGGAGTCCGCGATATGAATAAACCGTGGGGAAACCGTGGAAAAGCGCGCCCATGCCTCCATCGCCATCACCATACTGCCGCCATGGCCAAAACAGTAAATGTGATTGGCATGAGAAATCAAATTTACTGCGGCGGCCATGGTTTTTTCATCCAAAAGCTCCATCGTTTCGTTCAGGGAGACGATATCGGAGGAATAAATTTTGTGGCACATGGTATCAAAGCTGTCCTCAGAGGTAATCTGCTGAGGAGAGTCAAGGGGATCGCCCAGATCAGTGATATGGTCGGCTTTGGCCAGGGCCAGCTTAAATTCATTATATCCGGACAGGCCTAAACTACGGCAGAAGCGTGTAATCGTCGCTTCGGAAACGCCGCTGTTTTCCGCAAGCGTAGTGATGGAGAGATATTGAGCGGTGGCAGGATTGGCGAAGAGATAATCTGCCAGCTTTTTCCCTGAACGGGTCAGGGAATGGTATTGTTCCGTTATGGAATCCAGAATATTAACGGCCAACATGCAGCCTCCTTTCCGTAAAATAAGTTTACTCTTATTATAAATCAATCCATTTTTTCACGCAAGGGCAGCCTGCAATCCGGACAGGCCAGGCTTTGTAAATACTGCACAAAAAGAAATGCGATTTTCATTTAATAAATGTATTGAAAATTATTTTCAATGATAGTATGATTAGACTAGGTTTAGCAATAACGGGGATGATAAGCATATCCGCATAGTCTGTAACGGATAAGATAAAGGTGGTGAGAGAATATGATTTATACAGACCTGGCGAATCTGGAACACTACCGGGGAATGGGAGCGCAGCTGGATACAGCGATCAGTTACCTGAAGAGTCATTCTCTGGAGGAGCTGAAGCCCGGCAGAAATGAGGTGGATGGAGACAACGTATTCATCAACCGCTTCAGCTACGAAACGATGCCGGAGGAAAAGGCAGCCTTTGAAGCCCATGAATATTATGCAGATATCCATCTTGTGCTCTCCGGAAGGGAGAAAATCGGGGTGACCGATATGTCGCTGATGACGGTGACGGCGGTGGACAGGGATACGGATTCCGTGGATTGCTGCGGGCCGGTGGAAAACCTGCTGAATATGCATCCCGGAAAGGTATTGATTGTATTTCCGGAGGATGCCCACAAGGTAAAGATTGAAGCGGGAGAACCGTGCCGTGTGGAGAAAGCAGTCGTTAAAGTACGGGTGAACAAATAAATAAAGGCATAGATGAGAAAGGAGTCTGAAAAATGAGAGACATTACGAAGTATCAGGGAATTATCCCGGCGTTTTATGCGTGCTATGATGAAAACGGTGAGGTAGACGGCGCACGTGTG
>JAHZHG010000404.1 GCA_019420425.1 Clostridiales bacterium | reverse complement strand
ACATTGGAGAAGCCGACAAACCAGGAATGGGTTCCGTCGTAGTCCCCGCTGGTGTATTCCGCCGAGCCGGTCTTGCCCGCACAGGTGTAGGATCCCCAGCTTAATGAGGTGGCCGTACCTGAATTTACCGTCTCCTGCATGAAGGCAGTCAGCACGGCAGCCTCGGACGTGCTCATTACTTCCCGGTAGATACTCGGCTTGTACTCCTTGACCATATCCTGGTCGAAGGTTTCGATGTGGTCGATATAGTAAGGCTTCATCATTACGCCGCCGTTGGCCACAGAGGAGGTCACCATCGCCATCAGAAGCGGAGTAACCAGGGTATCTCCCTGCCCGATAGCCGTCGTCATCTGCTCCCCGTAGGAGGCTCCGTCGTCCAGCTCGAATACGCTTGTGCTGCTGGGCAGATCCACCGGCATATCTCCGTTAAACTGGAAGTCCTCGCACAGATCGTGAAACTTGCCCAGATCCAGCTCCATTCCCAAATGGGCAAAATACGTATTGCAGGAATGGGCAAACGCACTCTGCATATCCTCCTGCCCGTGAACCGTCCAGTCGTAGCAGTTAATGGTAACATCCTCTTTCGTGATACTGCCCGTGCATTCGTAGGTCTCATTGATATAATTGGCTCCAAATTCCCGCAGATACGCAAGGGTAGTCAGAATTTTAACCGTGGAGCCGGGCGGATAAAGGCCCTGGAAAGCCCGGTTAAGCAGGGAGCTGTTTGTCTCATCCGACACCAGGTAGTCCCAGTCCTCGGCGATCGTATTCGGGTCAAAATCCGGCTTGGATACGACGGCAAGGAGTTTCCCGGTATCCGGCTCCATCACCACCACCGCTCCGTTGGAGGAGCCGAGCGCATTGTACGCCGCCTGCTGCAGCTTTGTATCCAGGGTAAGCACCACCGAATCACCGCGGATTTTGTCGCTTTCCTTTTCATTCCGAATCTGACTCAGTATGGACGCGTGGGAGGTCATCAGGTCATTATTCGCTGAGGATTCAATGCCCGCCTTTCCGTTGGTGCCGTAGCCCACGATATGGGAAAAGACATTGGCATAGGGGTATACCCGGGTTTCATTGCCCTCCTCATCCACATTCGTCCCGGCGAGTATCTGCCCGTCAGCGGAAATAATGGATCCGCGGATAATCCGTTCGTCATTGGCATCCTGCTTTGTGTTGTAGACATTGGCATTGATTTTTTCTGCTTCGAACAGGTTAAACCAGACCAGATAGCCAGTCAGGATCAGAAACAGAAATACAAAGGTATAAGTGACAATCCCCAGCTCCGTATTTCTCCTTTTTCCCTTTCTGTTGGGAAAATCATCGGGGAAAATCTCTTCTTCCTGATGCAGGTTAACCTCTTTGATCCGGACCTGACGGCGGCCATTGCCGGTCTTTCGCTTCCGGAACAGGCCTCTGCCCTCCGGCGTACGGCCCGTACTGTCCTCCCTGCCGGTATCTGTCGGGTTCATATCCATATTGAGATCCGTAGGCGTACTGCTGATATCGCTGATATTCCTGGTATTCCTTGAGGTATCTTTCTTCTTCATGTCGCTCTTCCTCATCCTTCTGCAAAATATATAAGCCCTGTACAATCGAGAACATAATCAACGTGCTGAGCATGGAGCTTCCTCCGTAGCTGACCAGCGGCAGAGTGACTCCGGTCAGCGGGATCAGCTTGATTCCTCCGCCTATGGTCAGAAATACCTGAGTCGCATACGTCGTCCCCAGCCCCAAAGCCACCAGCCGGTAATACCGGTTGGTCAGCTGCATGGCGATATTGACAAACATGATAAAACAGCTCATACAAATCAGAATCAGGCAGATGGAGAACACTGCGCCCATCTCCTCGGTAATCGCAGAAAACATAAAGTCCTGGGCCACATAGGTAATGGCTTCCGGAGAGCCCTGCCAAAGCCCCGTACCGAACCAGCCGCCCGCGCCGATGGCAAACAGAGACTGGCAGATCTGATAACCGCTGGAATAATAATCCGCGAAGGGGTCACGCCACACCTCCACACGGACACGGACATGGCTGAACAAAAAGTAGGCGGCAACCGCAGCCAGCGCTCCGGCGGCCACACCGGCCAGGGTAAAAAACGGATTTCTCGTGGCCACAAAAAGCATAACCAGATATGTAACAAAGAAAATGAGCGCACTTCCCAGATCCTTGGAAACCACAAGGATCAGCACATGAACTGCGGCAAGCCCGGTGGCCACCACGATTTTCTTAAAGCTTTTTGCATCCCGCAGAAGCCCGGCGACGCAGAATACAAAGATAATTTTTACAAATTCAGAGGGCTGGATGCTGATTCCGCCCAGGTCGAAGGAAAGCTTCGCACCATTCGTCACCTGTGCAGCCACCAGCACAAGCCCCAGCATGCCTATACCCATAAAGGCATACACCCAGGTAATCTTGGTGATAAACCGCAGCTTCCGGATCAGTACCGGAATGATCAGGGCAACGACCATCGATACTGCCGCAATCTTAAACTGCTTGGTGGACTGATCGTAGGAAAGGCGGGTAATCATAATAAACCCGACGGAAATCAGCATGCACATGTTATTCACCAGAAGCTTTGACGCCTTAGGGTAGATATGTCTGAACAGCACTAGAGTGGCGGCCAGAAAAATCACCT
>JAHZHG010000403.1 GCA_019420425.1 Clostridiales bacterium | reverse complement strand
GAATAAAGCGCCGGCCCGCGTACAGTACGCGGGCCGGCGTAATCAATCGCATTATTTATTCTTTTTTTCTTCCGCCATTTTCATTGCTCTTACCTTCAGCGGCAGGCCAAACAGGGTAATGAATCCGCTGGCGTCATGATGGTCATACAGCTCTCCGGTGGTAAAGGAAGCCAGGGATTCGCTGTACAGGCTGTAGGGCGAGGTAGTGCCGGCCTTGATGATATTGCCTTTATACAGCTTGAATTTTACTTCTCCGGTCACATACTGCTGAGTCACATCGACGAAAGCCTGAATCGCCTCGCGCAGCGGGGTAAACCATTTTCCTTCATAGACAATCTGTGCAAACTGGCTGCCGAGCTTTTTCTTTGTCTCCATGGTTTCGCGATCCAGAATCAGCTCTTCCAGCTGGTCATGTGCCTCCATCAGGATCGTTCCGCCAGGAGTCTCATAAACACCGCGGGATTTCATCCCTACTACACGGTTCTCTACGATATCCACGATACCGATACCATGCTTTCCGCCCAGCTTATTCAACTCGGTGATAATCTCAGAAACCTTCATCTCCCTGCCGTTCAGAGTCTTGGGTACGCCTGCTTCAAAGGTCATGGTCACATATTCCCCTTCATCCGGAGCCTTTTCCGGGGTTACGCCCAGCACCAGCATATGCTCGAAATTCGGCTCATTTGCCGGATCCTCCAGCTCCAGGCCTTCATGGCTGATGTGCCACAGGTTGCGGTCACGGCTGTAGCTGTGGCTGTGGTCGAAGGGCAGGTTAATGCCATGCTTCTGGCAGTATTCAATCTCATCTTCACGGGACTGCATGGTCCATACATCGGTCATCCGCCAGGGAGCGATCACCTTCAGATCCGGAGCCAGAGCCTTGATGGCCAGCTCAAAACGGATCTGGTCGTTTCCTTTACCGGTAGCGCCGTGGCAGATAGTGGTAGCGCCTTCCTTGCGGGCAATTTCCACGAGACGCTTTGCGATAACGGGACGCGCCATGGAGGTTCCCAGCAGATACTTATGCTCGTAAACTGCGCCGGCCTTTACACAGGGCATAATAAAATCGTCGCAGAATTCATCAACAATGTTTTCGATATATAATTTGGACGCGCCAGATAATTTTGCTCTTTCCTGCAGGCCGTCCAGCTCACTTCCCTGTCCGCAGTCGATACAGCAGCAGATTACTTCATAATCAAAAGTCTCCTTCAGCCACGGAATCAGTGCAGTGGTATCCAGTCCGCCTGAGTACGCTAAAACTACTTTTTCTTTCATGTCCTTATTCCTCCTGTGAATACATATGTTTTTTCATAAGAAAGCCACCGGCTCTTCACTGCGTATTACTATACATCATTCGTAATAAATATGCAAGAGGGAATTTCATTTTTGCATATTATTTACGAAAATCTTGAATATTATGCATAAAATATGTATAATTATACATTGTACAAGCTCTTGACATTTTGAAAAGAACGGTATATTATGGGTAAAGACACGTTTTAGGAGGAAACAGAGATGATTAAAGCAGGGATTATCGGAGCCACAGGTTATGCAGGGGCAGAGCTTGTGCGTCTCCTTCTGGGCCACCGCGAGACAGAGATCAAATGGTACGGCTCCCGAAGCTATGTAGATAAGGCGTACGCAGGCATTTATCAGAACATGTTCCGGCTGGTGGACGCAAAATGCATGGATGATAATATGGACGAGCTGTCCAAAGCGGTAGATGTGATTTTTACCGCCACCCCCCAGGGACTTTGCGCTTCCCTGATTAACGAGGAGATTCTTTCCCGGACAAAGATCATAGATTTGAGTGCGGATTTCCGGATAAAGGACGTTGCCACCTATGAGCAGTGGTACGGAATTGAACATAAGGCTCCGCAGTTTATAGAAGAAGCCGTATACGGCCTGTGCGAGATCAACAGAGAAAAAATCCGCGGCGCCAGACTGATCGCCAATCCCGGCTGCTATACCACGTGCAGTATCCTGACGGCCTATCCGCTGGTCAAGGAGGGAATTATCGATCCGGAGACCCTGATCATCGATGCCAAATCCGGAACATCAGGCGCAGGGCGCGGGGCAAAGGTGGATAATCTGTTCTGTGAGGTAAACGAAAATATAAAGGCCTATGGCGTGGCCAGCCACAGACATACGCCGGAGATCGAAGAGCAGCTGGGATATGCGGCAGGAAAAGCGCTTCGCCTTTCCTTTACGCCCCATCTGGTTCCGATGAACCGCGGTATCCTCGTAACTGAGTATGCCACGCTGGCAAAAACGGTGACGCCGGAGGAGGTAAAAGCAGTTTACGATCAGTATTATGGAAAAGAAACCTTTATCCGCGTGCTGGATAACGGGGTATATCCGCAGACAAAATGGGTGGAAGGCAGCAATTTCGTAGACATCGGATTTAAGGTGGATCCGCGGACAAACCGCATAATTATGATGGGGGCGCTGGATAATCTGGTTAAGGGAGCGGCAGGGCAGGCCGTGCAGAATATGAATCTGCTGTTTGGCATGGATGAGGCAGAGGGCTTAAGACAGGCTCCCATGTTTCCGTAAAAATGTTATATTTTTTTACACATGTGGGGGAACCGGACGCCGCTATGGGAAGGAGGTTGTCCATCCGTCGCTGATGGCAACGCTCCG
>JAHZHG010000402.1 GCA_019420425.1 Clostridiales bacterium | reverse complement strand
CATTCTCCTTTTTTAATCTTAAAGCTGACGTCATCCACGGCTTTTACGTACTTCTTTTCCTGGCCGATTTTTCCCTGGATCGGAAAATATTTTTTCAGATGCTCTACCTCAAACAGGATATCTTCTTTTTTCTGTTCCGTCATTTTGCATCCTCCTTTGCTTCACCGTGCCTCCAGCAGCGCACCCGGCGTCCGTCGCTCAGCCGGGTTTCCGGCGGCTCCTCCGTACAGCAGCGCTCCGTGCAGTATTCGCAGCGGGGATGGAACGGACATCCTCTGGGATATTTTCCGGTACTCGGTACATTTCCCGGAATCATATACAGAGACTTGTGTACACCCAGCTCAGGCAGGGACTTGATCAGCCCGGCTGTATACGGATGCAGCGGATCCTTAAACAGCATGGAGACAGGGGTCTCCTCCATGACTCTGCCGCAGTACAGGATAACCGCCCTCGTGCATACCTCAGCCACAACGCCCAGGTCATGGGTAATCAGCATGATCGCCGTCCCGGTCTCCTCCTCCAGCTCCTTCATCAGCGCCAGAATCTGGGCCTGAATCGTTACGTCCAATGCCGTCGTCGGCTCATCGGCAATCATCAGCTGGGGCTTGCAGGATAAGGCCATGGCGATCATTACACGCTGGCGCATACCGCCGGAGAGCTCATGGGGATAACATTTAATCCGCTTTTCCGGCTCCGCAATGTTTACCATTTTCAGCATTTCCAGCGCCTTTGCATACGCCTCTTTCTTTGAGCAGTTCTGATGAATGCGGAAAACCTCCATCAGCTGCCGGCCTACGGTCAGCGTCGGGTTTAATGAGGTCATCGGCTCCTGGAAAATCATGGAGATATCCTCACCGCGGATGGCGCGCATCTCCTTTTTGGATTTTTTCAGCAGATCCTCACCGTTGAACAGGATCTCGCCCTCTGTCTCCTTTTTGCCGTGAATCAGGCGCATGATGCTCTGCGCAGTTATGCTCTTTCCGCAGCCGCTCTCGCCCACGATTCCCACGGTTTCCCCTCTATTGATATGAAAATCCAGATGATTGATAATATTGATTTTCTGCTTATCCCGGTACAGACTGATGGAATAATCCTTTACTTCCAAAATCTTTTCTCTGTTTGCTTCCATTTTGCCTACCCCTTCCTATGAATTCAGCTTCGGATCCAGATAATCCCGGAAACCGTCTCCCAGTGCATTGATGCCGTATACGGCCAGCACCACGACAAGACCGGGCAGAAGCGTAAATGTAGGTACCAGACGAATATAGGTTCTGGCTTCGCTGAGCACGATTCCCCAGCTGGGCGTTGCCGGATCCAGGCCAAGGCCCAGGAAGGTAAGCGATGCCTCCTCCAGAATGGTAAATGCCATCGTCATGGTAAGCCGGACAACCAGAGGAGAAATACATTCGGAAAAAATGTAACGGGTAAGGATTCTCCAGTCAGAGGCTCCCATGGATCTGGCCGCCTCCACGTAGTCCTTCTGTTTTACCGAAATAACCGTTGCGCGTACTGTCCGGACAACACGGGGGGTATTCGAAATCGAAAGGGCAAGAATAAGGTTTCCCATACCCACGCCCAGGGCCGCCACAATTGCCATCGCCATCAGCATGGAGGGAATGGCCATCATACCGTCCATGACGCACATGATCGGACGCTCCAGCTTTTTATAGTATCCGGACAGCAGACCCAGGATTGTTCCGGCCAGGCCGCTGAAAAAGGCAACGCTGAAGCAGATAATCATGGACACCCTTGCGCCGTACACGACCCGGCTGAATATGTCTCTGCCATATCCGTCTGTTCCGAAAATATGTTCAGCGCTGGGGCCCTTCAGCATTCGTGCCACATCATATTCCGCATGGTCATATGGGGCAATCAGCGGGGCAAATATGGCCATGATAATTAAAATCAGCATCAGCGTTCCGCCGATAACCAGATTTCTGTTTCTTAAAATTTTTTTCCACTTCACTGTCCTGTCCCCCTTATGCCAGATCGATTCTCGGATCGAAGAGCTTATATGCAATATCCACAACCAGGTTAATCACCACATAAACCAACGCAATCATCAGAATATAGCCCTGAACCAGCGGATAGTCTCTGCGCACCAGTGCATAATAGGCGATCTGTCCCATGCCCGGAATGTTGAACAGCGTTTCGATAACCACCGTTCCGGCTACCAGCTGCGCAAGGGAAAATCCCAGCTGAGTCAATATCTGTCCCATGGCATTCTTCAACGCGTGGAAAATGATCACTGAGGACTCTTTCAGGCCCTTGGAACGGGCCGTGCGGATATAATCCTGGTCCAGCACCTCCAGCATACTGGAGCGGGTAACCCGGGCAAAGCTGGCCGAACGCTGAATTCCCAGGGTAACTGACGGAAGAGTCAGATAATAGAATACAGAAGAGGCAAAGCCGACCTCTGCAATCGTTTTATATCCTACAGACGGGAAAAAGTTCAGATAAATTGCAAAAAACATAATAATCAGAAGGCCAAGCAGAAAGCCCGGAAGGGAAATGCCGATCATGGCAAATGCCGTACACAGGCGATCAGGCCATTTATCTCTGAATACTGCCGAGATAATTCCCATGGGAACTCCTGGGGCGAGTGCCACGATAATGGCATACAGCACCGTAATGACCGTAGGCTCC
>JAHZHG010000401.1 GCA_019420425.1 Clostridiales bacterium | reverse complement strand
CCAATATTCAGCCCTGCGCAGGACAACGTAAAAAGAATCCCCGCCGCTCTGGGCGTGAGCACGCTAAGAGCCGCAATTGTAGGCAGCATGTAGCAATATACAATCAGTCCGTTTCCGCCCAGCTGATCCAGAAAGGTCACCAGACAGGACCACAGACACAGCAGCGCCACATAAACCGTCTGTGCAAAAAACAGCTTTTCTTTTTTTCCTTTTTTCAACCGGTCTTTCATATAAAAGCGGCCGCCGACAGACAGCAGCAGCATAAACCAGTACAGGCAGAAATAGCCTGCTCTTCTCGGCTTTGCAAAAGGGCCGCCCTCCAGCCGCAGAAAGGAGAAAATCATCACTGCCTGCATTGCCGCAATGACCAGGCTCATCCGTGAGAAAGCATCGGTCAGATAGTCCAGCAGTCCTTCTTCTATCCTTGCCCGATACCGTTCATCCTCTGGCATCTTCTCTGTCTGCCGTTTTCCTTTTCTTCTGCCCATCTGCATCTATTCTCCTATGAATGCCTCATGAATCGCCCGCATTGCCCGGTCCGCGTCCTCCTCCCGAATGACTGCCGTAATCCGTATCTCCGAGGAGGTCACCATACCGGAATTAATTCCCGCCGAAGCCAGCGCGCCGAACATTCTGGCCGCAACTCCGGGATTGGTGCTCACCCCTGCTCCTACGACAGAAACCTTAGCCACGTTCTCCCTGCTGCTCACCTTCTTTGCGCCCAGATAGTCCAGGTTTCCGTTAATCAGCTCCAGCGCTTCTCCCAACTCCGAACGGTTCAGCGTAAAGCTTACGGACTTTGTCCCGTCCTTACCGATGGACTGGATCATCACATCCACATTAATGCTGTGCTGTGCCAGAAGATTCATCAGACGGAAGGTACTGTCCGCATCATCCCGCATTCCGGCCACAGAAACCTTTGCAATGTTTTTATCGCCCGCCACTCCGCTGATCAGCATTTTTTCCATCTTTGTACTCTCCTTTACTATTGTTCCTTCGTTTTCATTCATGCTGGACCGGACGACAATCGGGATATTAAATTTCCGCGCAATTTCCACGCAGCGGTTATGCAGCACCTTGGCGCCCAGACTGGCAAGCTCCAGCATCTCATCGTATGTAACCTCTTTCATTTTCACCGCATTCGGAACGATTCGCGGATCCGCGCTGTATACGCCGTCCACGTCCGTATAAATCTCGCACAAATCCGCCCGCAGAGCCGCCGCCAGGGCCACAGCCGTCGTATCTGATCCTCCCCTGCCCAGGGTGGTCACGTCGTCGTATTTATTGATTCCCTGAAAGCCGGTCACCACCACGATCTTGTTGGCATCCAGCTCTTTTAAGATTCGTTCGGTATCGATTCTCTTCAGCCTGGCATTCTGATACACGGAGGTTGTATGCATGGCCGCCTGCCAGGCATTTAGGGACACAGCGCTGACTCCCATCCGGATCATGGTCATTGCCATCAGCGCCACGGAAACCTGCTCTCCGGTGGAAAGCAGCATATCCATCTCCCGCCGTGAGGGCCTATCCGTAATCTCTCCGGCCGTCGCGATCAGCCCATCCGTCGTTTTGCCCATGGCAGACAGCACCACAACTACCTGGTTTCCCTCTTTCCACCTGCGTATGCAGCGGTCTGCCACATTCCGTATCTTTTCCAAATCCGCAACGGAGCTGCCTCCGAATTTCATCACCACTAACATAGCTCTTCTCTCCCCCATCTGGTTTTCTGTCTATCCCAACGCCACATCCAGAATCATCATCAGCACAAAGCCCACGGCAAAGCCAATGGTTCCGATATTGGAATGGCTGCCCTCGGCAGACTCCGGAATCAGCTCCTCCACCACAACATAAATCATCGCCCCCGCCGCAAATGCCAGCAGATACGGCAGCACCGGCTCGATATATGCTGCCAGAAGGACGGTAATCAGCGCGCCCACAGGCTCTACAATACCTGATGCAGCGCCCAGCAGGAAGGCCTCCCGCCTGGATTTCCCCTCGCCTACCAGGGGCAGCGAAATAATCGCGCCCTCCGGAAAGTTCTGAATGGCAATGCCGATGGACAGGGCCATCGCCGCCGCCACACCGATCTCTGCGCTGTCCGACAGCATTCCGGCAAACACCACGCCCACAGCCATTCCTTCGGGGATATTATGCAGGGTTACTGCCAGCACCAGCATAGTCGAGCGTCCCAGAGAGGTCCGGATTCCTTCCACTTCCCCATGGCTGCCATGCATGTGGGGTATCACTCGGTCCATCAGCAGCAAAAAACCGATGCCCAGCAAAAAGCCCACTGCCGCCGGGACGAAGGAAAATTTTCCCATTCCCTCCGCCATATCCATTGCCGGAATCAAAAGCGACCACACGGAAGCAGCCACCATAACCCCCGAGGCAAAGCCCAGCAGCGATTTCTGCAGCAAAGCATCCAGCTCTTTTTTTACAAAAAATACACATCCTGCGCCTAACGCAGTTCCCAGAAACGGGATCAGTATTCCGACCGCAATATTTCCCATCGCGTCCTCCTGTAGCTCAGCGCTTCTGTTCTTTTTCCGTAAAACCGGGCGTACCCAGCAAATTGTACGGAGTCTGCTGATAAACGTAATAGTTCAGCCAGTTCGTGTACATGTTGTTGGCGTGGGATCGCCACATCAGC
>JAHZHG010000400.1 GCA_019420425.1 Clostridiales bacterium | reverse complement strand
TTATCCAAGATGTAGAAAATACTACACTTTACGTGCCGCATATATAACAAAAATGATATAACAGACACGAAAAAAGAAGCATGGGAAATTTGAAGGAAATTGCGATAGAATAGCTATAAGAAATTCAGGGGAGAGGAGGCGGTTGGAGTGAGGATTGTATACTGTGATTATGAATTATCGAAAACGCTTGAAAAGGAGCTGGAAATGCTGGAGACGGCGTTTCCGGGCTGTGAGGTGGAGTGCTGCAGGTATATTGACGACAGGACGCTGGCCGGGAAGCTGAGGGAGGCGGATGGTTTTTTGACGGCTAATCTGCGGGTCAGCAGACGGGTGCTGCAGCAGACGGAGCGGCTGAAGGTAATCAGTGTGGACTCGGTCGGATGCTGGAATGTGGATACGGCTGCGGCCGGAGAAAAGGGGATTCTGGTTTGCTCTATGGGGGAATACTGCACGGAGGAGGTAGCGGATCATGGAATGCTGTTAATCCTTATGCTGGAGAAGCAGGTTAAGCAGTATATGAGATACGTGGAGGAGACGCATATATACAACTACCGCGTATGTCCGCCAAGGCGTCGGATTTCGGGAAAGAGGCTGGCGATATTTGGATATGGACGTGTGGGCAGGCAGCTTGCCGTCCGCGCCAATGCCTTTGGCTATGAAATTACGGCAGTTCCCCATGACCGCCTGCGGATAGGGAGTGCAGAAGGCGAAGTGTGTTATATTTCGGCTGACGAGGCTTTTGAGACGGCGGATGTCATTGTAAACAGCATGAGCGAGACGACGGAAACCTTTGAATATTTTAATCGGGAAGCCTTTGCCAAGATGAAACGGTGTCCGCTGTTTATCAATCTGGCCAGAGGAAGTGCGGTAAATGAGACAGATCTTCTGGAAGCATTGAAAAAGAAAAAGGTTGCCGGAGCCGGGCTGGATGTACTAAAGGAGGTGCATCCGGATTTGGAGACATGTCCGCTTTTGGGGCTTGAACAGGTCGTTATCACGCCGCATATGGCATTTTATTCTGTGGAAGCTATGGAGAGCATAAAAAGCCTGCCGGTTAAAAATCTGATCTATGGACTTACCGGAGAAAACAATAAGATTACAAGCATTGCCAGATAGAGGGGAGCAATAAAGATGCAAAAGGCAGATTTACGGATACGGACACGGCATATGTACACGATGGAAGGAGACGGAGGAGGGTATCAATATGGAAAGTCGCTGGTCATTGACCGGGGAAGGATTATCGATATAGGCGATGAAAAAGATATAAAAGCAAAATATACGGCAGAAAAGGAAATCGATGCGTCGGATAAAATTGTTTTGCCCGGGTTGATTGACGGGCATATGCATACCGGCCATGCGGTGATGCGGGGAGTTGCTCAGGACATCAACAACTGGATGATGGAGGGCATGGCCCCGTTTGAAGCGGTGCGTTCAGGCGAGGCTAAGACTGCGGGGAGCGAGCTGGGAATAGCGGAAGCGGTATTGAGCGGAACAACGACAATAGGGGATGACAGCTCGGACATTGGCGGCGCTGTGGAATTTATTGATAAAATCGGCGTAAGAGGAAATGTCAGTGTCCGGGTAAGAAGCGCGCTTCCCAGGGCGTATAAAGCAGATGAGCTGTATGAATTTAGCGCGGAGATGGGGGAGCGGACGTTAGGGGAGGCGCTCAGCCTGTTTGCACAGTATCACAATAAAGACGGCGGAAGGATAAAAATCCGGTTTGGCCCTCAGGGAGCAGATTTTCTGGATATGGATTTGCTGATGCGGGTAAAAAAGCTGGCTAAGGAAAAAGGGACAAAGGTTCATCTGCACCTGGCGCAGTCCGGGCGGGAGACAAGACAAATGATGCGCAGATACGGGAGCAGGACAATCCCATTTTTGGATGAAAAAGGATTCTTCGATAAAGACATAATTGGAATCCATCTTTCGGAAGCTACACCGGAGGAAGTAAAAACGGTAGCAGAAAAGGGCAGCTCCATGATTCTCTGCTCCAATTCCATCGGCCTGATCCAGGGGGGCGTGCCCCCAGCCTTTGCGTTTCAGCAGGCAGGAGGCGTCGTAGGACTGGGGAGCGACCAGAGCCCGGGAAACAACGGGCACAATATGTTCTCCGAGATGAAGGCAACCGCTATCTTTAATAAAATAAAATACCAGTCATCCATAGTCATGCCGGCATGGAAAGTGCTGCGGATGGCTACCATAGAAGGAGCCAGAGCGCTGGGAATCGACGAGGTGACGGGAAGCATTGCGGTGGGCAAGGATGCGGATTTAATCCTGCTGGACTTAAGCTGTCCGACGCTGGCCCCGGTATACACGGTGCCTATGCGGAATATGATTCCGAATATCGTGTATGCAGCGAGAGGGAACGAGGTGCATACGGTTATCGTACAGGGCAGGGTGATTGTAGAAAACAGGGTTCCGCAGACCTTTGATCTGCGGGAAATAATCAGCAGGGCACAGAGGTTTGCGGATGAAATAGGGGAGAGGGCGGAGGCACAGTTCTATGAGATTAATGGGATGAATGCGCGGTATATGGCGGAAAATAAGCTTTGAGCTTGGGAGAATATACTTTATGTGCCGCATTCACTGCGGTTAAATTCAGGGATGCCTGAAAGGTATAGTATTTTACGCACACGTGGATTCCCGGACACCCCGA
>JAHZHG010000040.1:3858-13087 GCA_019420425.1 Clostridiales bacterium | reverse complement strand
CATCCTGCCGGAGGCTTTTGTATCATAGGAAAATGCGAAGCAGTTTCCTATGATATGAAAAAAACGTCTCAGAATATAAATTCTGAGACGTTAATATCAACTATTAGCGCGGTACCACTCAAATTGGCTGTGCCCACTCATCTGTGTACAAACATACACTCCCTCAGGATAACGGGCAGGGTTCCCGCCGGCGCCTACCAGAACATCTGTATCCTGCTCGGGCCGTCCTCAAAAGTCCATTCAACCAACCGTTCGGTACTGCAATCCCAGCATCTGCAGCTCTCTGTGACCTTCTGTATTGATCTACTACTCTTTCTCATCGGTTTGTCGTTTTTAGCTGTATTTAGAATAATACATTTCGCGCAAAAAGTCAACCCAAATTTACTGGTTATCTTTTACATCCTTGATGCTGAAGCTGATCCGGCCCATCTTATCCTTACCCAGGCATACGACCTTCACCTTGTCGCCCAGGGTCAGGACATCCTCTACCCGGTTGATTCTCTCCTTTGCGATCTTGGAGATGTGAACCATGCCTTCTTTTCCGGGAGCGAACTCCAGGAATGCGCCGAACTCCTTGATGCTGACTACTTCGCCCACAAATACCTGGCCAGCCTCAAAGTCCGTGGTAATGATCCTGATCATCTCTACCGCCTTGTCCATCATCTTCTGGTCGGTTCCGCATACGGATACTGCTCCGTCGTCGGTGATATCGATCTTCACGCCGGTACGCTCAATGATCGTGTTGATGGTCTTTCCTCTCTGGCCGACAACATCGCCGATCTTCTGCGGATCGATCATGATCTGGATGATCTTCGGTGCGTACTGGCCTACAGTCTCCCGGGGCTTGTCGATGGCCTTGCTCATGACCTCATCCAGGATATATAATCTGGCTTCTCTGGTCCGTGCGATGGCCTCCTCGATAATCGGGCGGGTCAGTCCGTGGATCTTGATATCCATCTGGATCGCGGTAATACCGTCTCTCGTACCGGCCACCTTGAAGTCCATGTCGCCGAAGAAGTCCTCAAGGCCCTGGATATCGGTCAGTACAATATAGTCATCATCCGTCTCCCCGGTAACCAGACCGCAGGAAATACCGGCAACCGGCTTCTTGATCGGTACGCCTGCCGCCATCAGGGACATAGTGGACGCACAGATACTTGCCTGTGAGGTGGAACCGTTGGACTCAAAGGTCTCGGAAACCGTACGGATTGCATACGGGAATTCTTCCTCGCTGGGCAGCACCGGAACCAGCGCACGCTCTGCCAGGGCCCCGTGGCCGATCTCCCGTCTTCCCGGTCCCCTGGAGGGCTTTGTCTCTCCTACGGAGTAGGACGGGAAATTGTAGTGGTGCATATAGCGCTTGGAGGTCTCATCCACATCCAGGCCGTCGATGCGCTGTGCCTCGGACAGCGGAGCCAGGGTGGTGATGGTGCAGATCTGGGTCTGTCCTCTGGTGAACATAGCGGAGCCGTGTACTCTCGGGATCAGGTCAACCTCTGCGGAAAGCGGACGGATCTGAGTGATCTCGCGGCCGTCGGGACGCTTGTGATCCTTGAGGATCATCTTGCGCACGGTTTTCTTCTGATACTGGTAAACTGCCTCGCCCAGCACGTTCAGCCACTCTTCCTTGTCTGCGAATGCCTCCTCCAGCTTGGCGGTGATGACGCGCACATTCTCTTCTCTCGTCTGCTTGTCATCGGAGAATACGGCTACTTCCATCTCTTCCGGAGTAACGATCTCGCGCATTGCCGCAAACAGCTCTTCAGGAATTGCGCAGCTCTCATAGGCGTGCTTCGGCTTTCCACACTCTGCTACGATGGTATCGATAAATTTGATGATTTCCTGGTTTACCTCATGGGCCTTGAAAATCGCCTCGATCATCTGCGCCTCCGGCACTTCTTTTGCACCGGCTTCAATCATGATGACCTTTTCTCTGGTGGAGGCTACGGTCAGCTGCAGGTCAGAAACCGCTTTCTGCGCTGCGTTCGGGTTGATGATGAATTCGCCGTCAATCAGGCCTACCTGGGTCGTCGCGGTGGGGCCGTCAAAGGGGATATCGGAGATTGCAGTGGCAATCGCAGAACCCAGCATGGCGGTATACTCCGGAGCCGCAGCCGGATCCACGGACAGCACCAGGTTGTTCAGGGTAACGTCGTTGCGGTAATCCTTCGGAAACAGCGGGCGCATGGGACGGTCGATTACACGGGAGGTGAGGATGGCGTTCTCAGAAGCCTTTCCTTCTCTCTTGTTGAAGCCTCCGGGAATCTTGCCTACGGCGTACATCTTTTCCTCGTACTCTACACTCAGCGGGAAGAAATCGATTCCCTCTCTGGGCTTGTCTGAAGCGGTAGCGGTGGACAGTACGGTAGTATCTGCATAGTGCATAAGCGCCGCACCGTTCGCCTGCTTGGCCACACGGCCAACGTCAACGGTCAGGGTTCTGCCTGCCAGTTCCATTGAAAAACTCTTATACATGGCTCTTCTCCTTTTCTGAGTTGCGCAGAACCCACTCCGAAACAACTGAAAAAACGGCTTTTGGATGGAGGTAGCCGGCTTTTCAGTGGTCTCGGTAAATGGCCTTCTGCGAAAACAAAGGGCGGAACAAATCCGCCCTTAACTGATGCATTATTTTCTGATTCCTAATTTGGCAATCAAAGTACGGTATCCTTCAATATCAGTTTTCTTTAAATAAGCCAGAAGACCGCGTCTCTGACCTACCATTTTCAGAAGACCTCTTCTGGAATGATGATCCTTCGGATGCTCTTTTAAGTGCTCGGTCAGCTCCTGGATTCTTGCGGTCAGGACTGCTACCTGAACTTCGGGTGAACCGGTGTCTCCCGGTTTTCTGCCGTACTCAGCGATGATCGCCGTTTTCTTTTCTTTGGAAATCATGTGTAATTCCTCCTGTTTTTTGTAATCGCCGGATACCAGGAAAATGGTCGGAGTGTCCGAAATTCTGGGTATCGGCTAATTTTCATACCTGTTTACTATAGCATATTTTTTTCCGGCAGTCAAGCTCTTACTGCAAATACCAGAAAGCCAATTCCGCCGCCCACCATAAATACCATACCTGCCGCTGCCAGAGCAAAAGCCAGGTTCTTCAGTGGGTTGCTCCGAACGATCCGGAACTGCCTGGGATTGTCCAGATTAAAATAAATCTTTATTTCCTGATTCTTCCGGTATGCGCTGGGATAGGAGCCGTGAGGATATTTAACCTTAATCAGCTGACCCTCCGCATAAAACTCGATCACCGGATAATAGACATTGCGGAAAGGACTGCCTCCCACCTTTGGCCGGTCCAGAATCAGTTCTACCACCCTGCCGACAGCCCTGCCCTTATATGGCTCCGCATAAATGCGGTAATACTGGCATATGGCTCCCGCCACAAACAACACGATGCCGAACACCATACAGGTACAGCTGAGCACCCAGATTTCCCTAACAGCCACGGAAGTACTCCTTTCCAAACAGGATATCCCTGTGCATCTGTTCCTTCAGCGCCTCCATGGAGCCAAACCTCTGCTCCGGGCGCTCAAAGGCATGGAGTCCTACCCGAACGTACTGCCCGTACACATCCTGTTCAAAATCAAATAAATACGTTTCTACTCCCCGGAAGCTCTCCCCCACCGTAGGCTTAAACCCGATATTGGTGATTCCGGGATACGTTTTTCCGTTAATCTCCGTCAGCGAAGCATACACTCCGTTTTCGGGAAGATATTTCTCTCCTCCGGGAACCAGGTTGATGGTGGGCATTCCCAGCGTGCGGCCGATCTGGCGGCCATGGCGCACCTCGCCCATCACACAGTAAGGATAACCCAGCAGCTCTGCGGCCAGCCCCAGGTTCCCGGCCTCCAGCGCCTCCCGGATATAGGTACTGCTGATCTCCCGGTCGCCGTAGCACTCCTTGTCCACGATTTCCACCCGAAAGCCCAACTTTTCCCCCAGCGCGGCAAGCATAGCGGCATCCCCGGCCCTGTCCCTGCCAAAGCGAAAATCCGTGCCCACGGCCAGAAATGCCGTGTGCAGCCGCTCCACCAGGATCTCCCGCACAAACCGTTCCGGCTCCATCCCGGAAATTTCCGGGATAAACGGGCACTGGATCAGACGGGATATGCCCTGACGCTCCAGCATGTCCCGCTGCTCGTCCGGCGTCAGCAAACGCCCCAGCGTCTTGGGATTTATGGTAAAGACCACGCTTTTGAGCTCCGGATCCTTTTTTTCTTCTCCCAGAATGCGCCGGATCAGCTTCTGGTGTCCCCGGTGCAGTCCGTCAAACTTGCCCAATGTAACGGCACTTTTCCCCTCAGCCGAAAACGCTGTGGTTCCGTATACATAATCTATCATGTATCTACTCCATTATGTCAAACAGTCAAGTCAGAAACATTTTTTCCGGAACATACTGTTCCTTTGCTTTACTGAACCGGTAAACCCCCAGAAATTCTCCGTCCGGCGCATATACCCGCACCTGCTCCCTGCAGATATTCTCTGCGGTCTGACCGACGGAAAAGAAATTTCCGTTTCTTACCAGACGCTCGGCCTCCGGCAGCATATGCACGGCGTCCAGGCGGTCAAACACGGCATCCACCGGCAGGACATGCTCCTCCAGGGTGCCTGCATCCCGCATGGCCTCAATCTCCGCCAGGGTATAGCTTTCCCCCAGCGTAAATGCGCCCACCCGCGTCCTGGTCAGCTTTTCCATACACCCGCCGCAGCCAAGGCGCTGCCCGATATCATGGCAGAGGGTACGGATGTACGTTCCCTTGCCGCAGGCTACAGACAGCCATACCCGAGGCAGCTCGATTTTCTTGACCGTGATCTGTGTGATCTCTACGTGCCGTGCCTTCCGCTCCACCTCCACGCCCGCCCGGGCCAGCTCATAAAGCCGCTTTCCCTGTACCTTCAGGGCGGAGTACATGGGCGGAAGCTGCATATACCCGCCGGCAAACGCGTTCACTGCACAAAGAAGCTCTTTCTCCGTCACCTTCACCTCCGCCGTTTCCAGTACGGTTCCCGTGGTATCCTGGGTATCCGTCACCTGGCCGAGGAGGAGCACGGCTTCATACTCCTTGTCGTGATCCGTTAGCAGCTCGCAGAGCTTTGTCCCCTTGCCCAGGCAGACGGGCAGCACACCGGACGCCTCCGGATCCAGAGTTCCCGTATGACCGATTTTTTTCTGCCTGGTGATTCCCCGAAGCTTTGCCACCACGTCATGGGAGGTAAAGCCCGGTTCTTTATTCACATTGATAATTCCGTGGATCACTCTTCCGTCTCCTGCATTCCTGCCGCAATCATCTGCTTTTCGATGTGCTTGGTCAGATTGTTTACCACATCGTAGATACTGCCCTGCATCGTGCAGCCTGCAGCCCGCACATGTCCGCCGCCGCCGAAATAACCGGCAACCACGCTCACATCCACAACGCTGTTTGAGCGCATACTCACCTTAAACTCCTGTATTCCCGTTTCGTAGAGGAAGATTGCCACCTCCACGCCCTTGGTGTTGCGCAGCTGCTGCACAATTCCGTCCAGATCCGCAGAAGTCACCCCGTAAAAATCCATATCCTTCAGCTTTATTGCACTGAACACGATTTTTCCGCCCATCAGGGAAATGCTCTCCAGAAGAGCCCGCCCCAGAATCTGATTCTGCAGATAGGTTTTCTTATAGTATGTATCATCCAGTATACGGGTAAAATCGATTCCTTTTTCCATCAGTTTTCCGGCGATACACATCGTTTGGGAAGAGGTACAGGGGAACAGAAACACGCCCGTATCATGGGCAATGCCCATATAAAGCGCCTCTGCACACGCCTTTCCCACCTTCTCCTCATCCAGCAGGGTAAAGATCAGCTCAGAGGTGGAGCTTGCTTCGGGAACAATGTAGTTTTCTGCGGCAAATCCTCTGTTGCTCACATGATGGTCTATACATATTGTCCGTTTTGCCTTTCTGAGCAAAGCCGCATTCTCTCCCAGACGCTCGGTATCTCCGGCATCCAGAGCGATAAACAGATCATACGCTCCAGCCGCTTCACAAGAGTGCAGAATCTGGTCTGTCCCCTCGATAAAGCAATAGGCCTCAGGAATCGGATCCAGATAAACGTCTGCCCGGATTTTGGGAAAATTGTCCCGAATATACAGCCAGAGCCCCATGCAAGAGCCAACACAGTCTCCGTCGGGACGCACATGTCCCGCAATGGCAACTGTCGCCGCCTGACTTAACTCCATCAATAAATTCAGCATAGATCCTCATTCTCCTCATTTTCACGGATATCTCGGTTAACCTCATCGATCAGCTTTGACATATTTACGCCATAAGCGATCGACTGATCGGCTACAAAACGGATCTCCGGTGTGTTGCGCAGATTGACCGTTCTGGCCAGCTGCCTCCGGATATAGCCTTCGGCGCTGCGCAGCCCCGCCAGCGTATCCTCCCGGGCCTTTTCATCGCCCAGGACACTGATATACGCTTTGCCTGTTTTCAGGTCGGGAGCTATTTCTACGGAAACCACGGAGGTCAGGGGATGGATCCGCGGATCCTTGATTTCATTCCGGATAATGTTGCTTAGCTCCTTCATGACTTCCCCGTTAATCCGTGTATTTTTTATACTGTTTTTTCTCATGTCTTCACCTCAATTGTCGTCCGCAGGCGTAACCGGTGAATTCCCTATGCCGGACTATCTCGGCACTTCTACCATGATATACGCCTCTACCTGATCCAGCTCCTGAATATCATTAAACTTCTCAAATACCAGACCGCATTCGTAGCCTGCACGGACTTCCTTCACATCGTCCTTAAACCGCTTCAGGGAAGCCAGGCCGCCCTCGAAGATCTGCTTTCCTTCTCTGGTGATCCGCACAGAACAGCCTCTCTGGAATACGCCGTCCATTACATAGGAGCCGGCGATATTCCCCACGCCCGATGCGCGGAAAATCTGGCGCACCTCCGCATGGCCGATGACCTTCTCCTCAAATACCGGATCCAGCATACCCTTCATGGCCGCCTCCACGTCGGCAATCGCATCGTAAATGACGCGGTACAGACGCAGGTCTACGCCCTCGCGCTCTGCCGTAGCCTTTGCCGTGGCATCCGGGCGTACATTGAAGCCAATGATGATTGCGTTGGAGGTGGAGGCCAGGATAACGTCGGATTCGTTGATCGCGCCTACGCCGCCGTGGATAATCTTTACCACAACCTCATCATTGGAAAGCTTCTGCAGGCTCTGTTTTACCGCTTCTACGGAGCCCTGTACATCTGCCTTTATGATCAGCGGCAGCTCTTTGAGATTGCCGGCCTGAATCTGGGAGAACAGATCATCCAGAGACATTCTGGACTTCGTCTCCTCAAGCAGACGCTCTCTGCCCTCGCTGATAAAGGTCTCGGCGAAGGATCTGGCCTCTTTCTCGGTTTCCGGGGATACAACGATGTCGCCTGCTCCCGGCACATCGGAGAAGCCCAGGATCTCCACCGGAGTGGACGGGCCTGCCTCTTTAACGCGGCGTCCCTTGTCATCCATCATTGCACGCACCTTACCGTAGCAGGAGCCTGCGGCAATCGGATCTCCCACATGCAGAGTACCTTTTTGTACCAGCATGGTGGCTACCGGGCCTTTGCCCTTATCCAGCTCTGCCTCGATGATCAGTCCTCTTGCCCGGCGGTCCGGATCTGCCTTCAGCTCCATCACCTCTGCGGTCAGCAGGATCATCTCCAGCAGGCTGTCAATCCCTTCGTGGGTATGTGCGGATACCGGTACGAATACTGTGCTTCCGCCCCAGTCCTCAGGAATCAGCTCGTACTCGGACAGCTCCTGTTTTACGCGCTCCACATTTGCACTGGGCTTATCAATCTTGTTGATCGCTACGATAATTTCAATGCCCGCTGCCTTGGCGTGGCTGATGGCCTCCACCGTCTGGGGCATTACGCCGTCGTCTGCAGCTACTACCAGGATGGCGATATCCGTGGAGTTGGCTCCGCGCATACGCATCGCCGTAAATGCTTCGTGCCCGGGCGTATCCAGGAAGGTAATCTTCTGGCCATTGATGGAAACCACATAGGCGCCAATGTGCTGAGTGATTCCGCCGGCTTCTTTGTCGATGACATGGGTGTTCCGGATGGCATCCAGAAGGGAGGTCTTACCGTGGTCAACGTGTCCCATTACGCACACAACCGGTGAGCGCGGAACCATCCTGGATTCATCCTCCTCTTCCTCCTTCAGCAGCTCGCCAAGAACATCCACCTTCTCTTCTTTTTCACAGATGCACTCAAATTCCAGGGCGATCTCTTCTGCCTTGTCAAAATCAATTTCCTGATTTACCGTAACCATCGTTCCCTGGAGGAACAGCTTTTTCACAATCGCTGCGGGCTGAATCTTCATCTTCTCTGCCAGCTCGCGGATGGTCAGCTTCTCCGGAATAACGATGTTCTTGATTACTTCTTCTTTTTCCACCGGCTTGGGTGCGGGTGCTTTTCCTCCCTTAGCCGTATTCTTCCCGTTTTTCGAGAAATTATTTTTCTGGTTCGTCTGCTCCAGTCTATCCAGCTTATCCCCGCGGCCACGGTCATTGCGGCTTCCCCGCTCATTCCTGGTGCGGCTCTCCTTGGTTACCGGCTTAGCGTCCATTGCGGGAGCCTTGGGGATGCTGGGGCCTCTTCCGCCCTGGCTTCTGCCGCCGTCCCTTCTCTGGCTGTCTCTTCCGCTATCCTGCCTGCCGCTGTCTCTTCTCTGGCCGTCTCTCTGGCCGCGGAAATTCTGATTCCGGTCGCCGTCCCGGCGCTCACCGCTGCTGAAGCTGCCTCTGCGCTCGCCCTGGGCTCCGCTGCCTCTGCGCTCGCCGCTCTGGGCGTTTCTGTTGTCTCTTCTCTGGCCGTCTCTTCCGCCCTCACTTCTCTGGGCCTGGCGGTTGCTCTCCTCCCGCTTTGCGTTCTCTCTGGCCTGGTTTCTCGCATTCACTGCCGCCGCCTGACGTGCGGTGGCCTTTTCGTGAATCTTCGGGGAAACCGCCTCCTGCGCCTGCATCTTTACCCATTCGGCAAGGGTACGCGGTCTTTCCGGAGCCTTCGGCGTTTCTGCGGGTTTTACCGCCTCTGCCGGCTTAACCGATGTCTCCGGCTGTACTGCCGGATTGGCCTGGGGCGCCGCCGGCTTCTTCTGTTCTGCCTCCGGGCGGGCTGCCCTGGCTCCCTCTGCCGCCGGGCGCGCATTTTCCGGCCGTACGGCGCGGGCGCCGTCTGCCGGTC
>JAHZHG010000040.1:1238-3848 GCA_019420425.1 Clostridiales bacterium | reverse complement strand
TCTGCCTCCTTCCGGACGAGCCGGACGGCTGCCTGCTGCCGGTCTGCTTCCTTCCGGTCGGGCCGCTCTGGTACCTTCTGCCGTCCGTCCTCCTTCCGGGCGGGCCGGACGAGCCGGGCGGGCGGGTCGGCCTTCACCGTTTCTTGCCGGACGGCTGCCGGGACGCGCTCCCGGTTTTACCATTCCTGTCCTGCTGTTCTGCGAGCGGAATACGCCAATAATATTTTTCTTTTTCGGCTTCTCCCCTTCGCCCTCGGCTGCCGGAGCCTTCTTTGCCCCGCCAAAGGCTGCTCTGGCCGCCGCGCAGTCATCGTCCTCAACCATACTCATATGGCTGGCCACGCTGACTCCTCTCTCGGTCAGAAAGTTCATAATCTCTTTATTCTGCTTGCCAAGCTCCTTGGCCAGTTCATGCACTCTAATCTTCGACATACTTACTACCTCCGTTATTTTCCACTGACAATTGTTTCTTTATCGCATCCGCCAGGCCCTGATCCAGTATCGCGAGGGAAGCACGCATTTCCTTCCCCATCGCTCTGCCGATGGCCTCCTTGGCGCCATAAACTACAATCGGCACTTCTTTGTATGCACACATATTCTGGAATTTTTTTCTGGTATTTCCGGAAGCCTCCTCCGAAACCAGGACGAGAAATGCCTGGCCGGTTTTTACCGCCTTCTCCGTGGAAAATTCTCCGCTGACAACCTTTCCTGCCTTTGCTGCCAGACCTACCAGAGATAGTACCTTATTTTGATTCAATCGCATCTATCTCCTTTTTCAAACTCTCGTATACCGTCTGGGGAACCGCTGTCTTCAGCGACCGTTCCAGCCCCCTGCTTTTCACCGCCCGCTCCAGGCATTCGCCCTTCGGGCAGATATATGCGCCCCTGCCGTTTTTCCTGCCGGTGGCATCCATGACGATCTCTCCCTCTGCCGTTTTCAGGATTCTGATCATGTCCTTTTTATTTCTCATTTCCTGACACCCGGTGCATTTGCGCAGGGGTATCTTTTTTATCTGTCCCATGGCTTACTCCTGTGCGTCTCCGTCCGGACGGGCTTCCCCGCCGTCTTTCGCGTACTCATCGGCATACTCCCCGTCTGCCTGGCCTTCATCGGCATCGGCGTAGTCCTCTTCCGCATAGCCATCGTCCCCATAATCCTCCTCCGGATAGCCGTCCTCGGAATCTGCATAGTCCTCATAGCCGTCGTCATACTCGCCGTAGCCGTCCTCTTCGTCCTCGTAATAGCCGTCATCTTCGTAATATTCGTCATCATCCTGGTAGTAATCCTCTTCATACTCCAGAAGATCTCCGGACTCCAGGGCCTGGGTTTCGCTCTTGATATCGATCTTAAAGCCGGTCAGCCTGGCTGCCAGTCTGGCGTTCTGTCCCTCTTTACCGATAGCCAGGGAAAGCTGATAATCCGGCACAACAACCTTCGCCGTCTTTTCGTCTCCGTCAGCAATAACGGAAATTACCTTTGCCGGGCTTAACGCATTCTCGATCAGCAGCGCCGGGTTTTCGTCCCAGTTGATGATATCAATCTTTTCTCCGTGAAGCTCATTGACCACCGTATTTACCCGGCTGCCGTTCACTCCCACACATGCGCCCACCGGATCAACGTCTGGGTTATTGGACCATACGGCGATCTTTGTCCTGCTGCCTGCCTCTCTGGCAATACTGCGGATCTCCACCGTACCGTCACGCACCTCGGTAACCTCTGATTCAAACAGGCGCTTTACCAGCTCCGGATGGGTACGGGAAACCAGAATCTTCGGCCCCTTCGGGGTATCCTTAACCTCCAGCACATACACCTTGATGCGTTCCGTGGGACGGAAGGTCTCGCCCTTAACCATCTCATTTTCATTCAGGATGGCATCTACCTTACCCAAATTGATACTTACATTTTTTCCCAAATACCGCTGGACGATACCGGTAACCACATCCTTTTCCTTGCTGAAATACTGGTTATACAGTACCTTTCGCTCTTCCTCACGGATTTTCTGCAGAATCACGTTCTTGGCATTCTGGGTAGCGATACGTCCGAACTCCTTGGACTTGATGTCCACGCGCACCACATCGCCCAGATCATATTTGGAATTGATCATCCGCGCATTGGCCAGGCTGATCTCTGCCAGCTCATCCTCCACCTGCTCTACTACGGTCTTTTCCGCATACACCTCAAACTCGCATGTATCCGGATCGATGTTAACCACTACATTATTTGCCTCCGTCTTGCCGAAATGGTTTTTACAGGCCTGGATCAGAGACTGTTTGATCGCTTCGAGAAGCGTGTCTTTGCTGATGTCCTTTTCCTTTTCCAAAATATTAAGGGCCTCAAACAGTTCATTATTCATGATTTTTCCTTATCCTCCTTACTACTGCGGATCAGAAGTCAAACGCCAGCCGGATCAACGCAATATCGGCTCTGGCAAACTTCATCATTTCCCCATCCGCGAACTCAATACTCACACTGTCTTTATCGTAATCCTTCAGGACTCCGGTAAATTCCTTAACCTGATTAATCGGGCGGTAGGTACGGATCTCCACTTCTTCGCCTATGCTCCTGGCAAAGTCCTTATCCTTCTTCAGCGGGCGTCCAAGCCCCGGGGA
>JAHZHG010000040.1:0-1228 GCA_019420425.1 Clostridiales bacterium | reverse complement strand
CTTCCACATCCAGCTTGTCGCTGAGTGCTCTGCTGACCACCTCGCAGTCATCCACCGCAATCCCTCCCGGCTTATCAATATACGCCCGGAGATACCAGTTTCCCCCTTCCTTCACATATTCCACGTCCACAAGCTCAAACTTGTGTTCTTCAACGATAGGAAGTATCAGGGCCTCTGTTTTCTGCTCGTAAATCTCCCGTTTCGTCATCCGCACCTCACCTTTCTTTTCCATAAATTCATCCCTCATCACGCAGCGCCCGCTCCCCTAAAACATGTATTGCAGGATGCCCGAAAAGGTATCGCATATGCTGCTAAATACCCTATTGCACAAACAAGAGTGGACTTTCGTCCACTCCTGTTTTCTAGTAGCATATTCATTAACCGTACTAACTATAACACCCTTTTCTTCTTATTTCAAGGTGTTTTTGAAAATTTCTTCCTTTTTTATGCTGTTTTTTTGCTCTTTTTCAGTGCATACACACCAGCCGCTGCCAGTGCCACTGCTGCAACAGACATTCCGGCTGCCTTTCCGGTATCTCCGGTCTTCGGTGCAGTTCCCTCTGCATTGTCTGCGGCTGCGCCTTTGTCGATGTACACCAGCGCTGCCAGAGATGTTCCGCTATGGAAAGAAGCCTTTACCTGATTGTCCGAAGTACGCTCAGTCTTTAACAGCTCCCAGCCGTGCTCTGCACAGTAATACAGAACGTATACTTCCATCGTCGGCGTCATATTAAACATTTAAAACTTTCCCCACAAGCCAAACTCCCCCATTCATTCATAATACCTATACCATACTCCCTCTCCCTTGTCAACCTTTCATCTGCTGCTGCGTTACCGCAACTTCCCGCATCAGCTGCTCATACATTCTGTCTTTCTTCTCCATCCCCTGTCTCCCTGCAGGATGGTAAGTAGAAACGATCTCTCCAACCAGTGTCCTGATCAGGTCGTCCCGGTTTGCATAGCTTAGCTGCATCAGCTCTCCCAGCTGTTCTAAGAACAGCTCTGTATCAAACGGGATGGGCGAGCCGATATGGATTAGGTGGTTCGGAGTGGTTTTCATTCCCTCCTCTGCCATCAGCTTTTCTTCATATAGCTTTTCGCCGGGGCGCAGCCCGGTATATACTACTTGGATGTCCACATCCGGCTTGTAGCCGGAAAGCTTGATCAGGTTTCGGGCAAGGGTATCGATCTTCACCGGGGCGCCCATGTCCAATACGAAGATCTCGCC
>JAHZHG010000004.1:30784-31336 GCA_019420425.1 Clostridiales bacterium | reverse complement strand
GTCAGGCTGCCGAAAAACAAAATCAGAAACAGAAATACAATTGTGGAAATGACAAAAAAACAAAACTTGCTCAGCTGTATATTAAAGTAATAGTTGGTAACAAATAAGGGAAAAAGACCAAGTATCAGATAAAGGTAAATATTCGTTAATAAAACAGGCAGTGACAGTGCGGCCTGGTTGTATTTTGCGGTACGGCCCATAAAAGCTCTCCTCGTAAGATAATCTTAAGAATTATTATACGATATTTCGACGAAAAAAAACAGAGGAAAATCACAACCTTTTTGGTGGTCAGATTCTGCCATATATGATACACTACTCTTAACGAAGCGTTTGGAAAAATAAACAGAAAAAGGAGAATACTTATGCGGATAAAAGGAAAAAAAGTCTGGATTCTGGGACAGTTTATGGAAGCGGCGCTGGAGATTGACGGGGGAAGGATCACCGCGGTCAGCCTGGATACGGAGCAGCCTGCAGATTATGATTTTGGAACAGACTGGGTACTTCCGGGGTTTATCGATGTGCATACCCACGGCGCATTTGGATTTGATACCA
>JAHZHG010000004.1:29939-30771 GCA_019420425.1 Clostridiales bacterium | reverse complement strand
GATGCGCCTGTGGGCCTCCCGCCTGCCCGAGGAGGGAGTGACTGCATTCTGTCCCACCACGGTAACGGACAAGGTAGATACGCTGATCGCAGCGCTGAAAAATGTCGCTGCAGTGAAAAAATCCCAGAATCCCGACGGTTCAGACGGAGCGCAGATTCTCGGCGCACATCTGGAAGGCCCGTTTTTGTCGGTAAAGTTTAAGGGAGCCCAGCCGGAGGAGTGTATTTTATCCAAAGACCCTGCCCAGCTGGACCGCTTTATCGAGGCATCGGAGAACAATATCCGTCTGATGACGGTATCGGTTACGGAGCCGGAGGATCTGGAATTTATGCGCCACGGTGTGAATCGGGGAATCCGGGTCAGCCTGGGGCATACCAGCGCGGACTACAGTCAGGCGATTCTGGGACTGGCCAACGGCGCGTCGTCCATGACCCACGTGCACAACGGAATGCCGGTGATGCATCACCGCAGCCCGGGGATCGTGGGAGCGGCATACCGCCTCTCAGAGGTTTATGGAGAGATTATCTGCGACGGCTGCCATATCCATCCGGCAATGCTGTATAACTTCTTTATGGCAAAGGGACGGGATCATGGTATTATGATCACCGACTCCCTCTGTGCAAAGGGCTGCAAGGACGGCGAAATATTCTATCTTGGCGGACATCCCTATACCGTATATCCGGACGGCAGCGCCCATCTGGTGGAGCAGGATGCACTGGCGGGAAGCACCCTGCATATGAATCAGGGCCTGCGTATTCTAATCGAGGAGGCCGGCATTCCGGCGGCGTATGCGATTAACGCGTGCACGAAAAACCCGGCGGAATATCTGGGA
>JAHZHG010000004.1:19803-29902 GCA_019420425.1 Clostridiales bacterium | reverse complement strand
GCCAGCTGCAGGCAGGCTATGATGCAGATATCGCCGTAATCGGCAGAGAATATCAGGTTGTACAGACATTCTGCCGTGGGAAGGCACAGCGGTAGAACAAATAACAGGCAGACGCAGCCGAGCGCAACCAGTACCTGCATGAGGCGCAGAACATTCTGGTAAGCGAAAGCTTCTACGTGATCCTGGTGGTGAACCAGGTATATATCTGCCTGATCGACCTGTCTATTTCCGGAGTGACGACAAATGACAAGGGCGAGCCGATATACCGGTTCGCGGCCCAGAAACAGTAACGGGCTGGCCGGAGCGCTTCAGGATCGATATTTTCGCAGCGCAGTCACCGGATACACAATTATCGGATATTGAGGAAAAACGGTCTGTAGCAGAGCTCTGCTGCAGGCCGTTTTTTCTTGGCGGCCAAACGCAAAAATAACAGCGTACAACCTTGTTGTAAAATTTATGATTTCTTTTTCGCTAAATTCATGTAAAATGTATATTATGCACGAAAACATACAGGTTTTACTGGAGTATCGTAGAAAATGACAAATAATATTAGGGATAAGCAAAGACGAACTGGTGAAAATGTGTTAAAATGATAGGCATAACAAAGAAAAATTGTCTAAAATGTCGAAAGAATCCGTTGGATGTACGGAAATTGTTCGATAGAAGTAGACAAATCAAGGACGGAGGTAATTATATGAAAAAGAAACATGTATCTATTCTTCTGGCGGCATCTATGCTGGCTTCCCTCGCTGTTGGCGGAACCTCTTTTGCAGAAGAAAGTACCGGACTGTCTGGTTCCTTTAGTATTTTTCATTTCCATGAGGAGGACGGGGCAGGCACTTCCAAGGCATTCTGGAATGCAGCAAATAAATTTATGGAAGAAAACCCGGATGTAGAAATCGAATTTATCTTTACCGATTCCAATAACTATCAGGAAAAGCTGACCACACTGATGGCAGGAGACGAGCTTCCCAACGTATGGCTGACCAAGGGCGACATGCTTCCGACCTTTGCCGATGCCGGCGCGATTCAGGCGGCTGACCAGTATATCGCAGAAGATGCCGAGTGGGCAGACTCCTATGTAGAGGGTGCATTCGCCGACTGTACATATGACGGAACCCAGTGGGGCGTTCCCTTCCAGATGCAGGCGAACTGTATCGGCGTTTACAACCAGGCAATCTTCGAGGAGTGCGGCATTGACGGCTGGCCCGAGACCTGGACAGAGCTTTTGGATGCCTGCGAAAAGATCAAAGAAAAAGGATATACTCCCATCGCCATGGGCAACAAGGATCAGTGGCTGGCTGAGTCCGCTGTATTCAACACCTACGCTTACAAATACATCGATCAGGAATGGTTCAACAGCCTGGCCAACAATGAAGGCGCAAAATTCACTGACGAAGCATTCGTAAGAGCTCTGGAAGGCTTCCAGAACATTGCGCAGTATTTTAACGAGGATATGAACTCCATCGATCAGGATGAAATGTACGCACTGTACTACAACAAGCAGGCCGCAATGTTCTTCAACGGCGCATGGTCAGTAGGTACCATGATCAGCAACTGCCCGGAGGACGTACTGGCAAATACCCATGTTGGCCTGATGCCGGCAGTAGAAGGCGAAGCCGGTACAAAGTATGACACCGCAGCCGGCGCTGGCTGGAACTATGTGATCAACAGCAACTTAGAGGGCGATGACCTGACCGCCTGCCTGGCATTTTTAAAGGCAGTTACCACCGGCGAATATGCGGACGACGCTCTGGCACAGGGCTTCATCTCCTCCGGCAAGACCTCTGAAGGCCTGGATCTGTCCGGCCTGGATCCGCTGTTCGCAGAATACTACGAGCTGGCGGCGACCATGAATAACTGCTCCATTTTCGACTGTGTGCTTCCGGCAGAAGTCGGTTCCGGCGTTCTCTATGCAGATACTCAGCAGCTGATTGCGGGCACGATGAGTGCAGAGGATATGGCCGCTGACTGCCAGGCCACCCTGGAGGCAAACTATTAATTCACACCGGAAAACAGCAGGTGAATACGAGACAGAACATAGGCGAATAGACAATCAACCAGATGCGGCAGCTGCCTGACTGCCTGTCACCTTAGATAAACATGGGTGGGCCGTTGCAAAATAGCTGAGGGATCGGCTATGATGCAGCGGCCCCTGTTTTATAGGAGAAAGGAGTGAATGTGGATGAACGTCCGTGAAATACAGAATAAAAAGCAGCGGATTATGATTTATATCCTGGTGCTGATCCCATTCATTTATTTTGTATATGTGATGATTTTTCCCCTGGCTACGTCGGTCTACTACAGTCTGACCAAGTGGAAGGGAATCGGTGATCCAAAGTTTGTTGGCCTGACCAACTATATTACTATGCTTAAGTCAAAGGATTTCTGGATAGTGACCCGGAATACGCTGTTTTACTGCGTAGTATGTACGCTGGGACAGGTAGGCATCGCGTTGATCATTGCGTTCCTGATGACTATACGGAGACTGAGATGGAAGGCCTTTCACCGGGCGGTTATTTTCTTCCCGGTAATTATGGCGGCGATTGTTGTGGGCTACGTATGGCGGTTTATTTACAATTCCAACTATGGCCTGCTGAATGAATTTCTGCGCGCGATCGGACGGTCAGACTGGATACGGTTTTGGCTGGATGACGAGTCCATTGTACTGGGCAGCGTTTCCGTCCCGGTTATCTGGCAGTATATCGGCCTGTACATGATTATCCTCATGAGCGCCATTTCTGCGATTCCCCAGGAGGTATTTGAGTGCGCGGAGATAGACGGGGCTACAGGCTTCAAAAAATCCATCTACATCACTCTGCCTATGGTGTGGGATTCCCTGAAGGTGTGCGTAATCCTGTGCGCCGGAGGCACAATGAAGATCTATGACCATGTGGTTGCGCTGACTAACGGCGGCCCGGGCAGAGCCTCGGAGTCCATGGCCATGTACTGCTACGAATATACATTTAAATTTGGCAACTTCGGCATGGGCGCTGCAATCGCGGTAACGATCCTGGTGTTTGCACTTTTGATCAGCGGGGTGGTTCAGCTGCTGATGGGAAGGAGGAAGAGCTGATGTATAAGATAAAACGGTGGCTTTCCAATATTGTCGTCAACGTGCCGATCATGCTGCTGTCCCTTACCTGCATTTTCCCGGTGGTCTGGCTGATCTATTCCTCCCTGAAAACAGACGTGGAATTTAACAGAAGCCCGGTGGCCCTGCCGGAGAGCCTCAATTTTGAAAACTATATAGCAGCGTTTAAAAAGGCCAGCTTTGGTACATTTACCTTCAACAGTGCCTTCAACAGCATTATTTCCCTGCTGCTGGTGCTGGTGATTTCCTTTGTCCTGGGTTATCTGCTGTCCAGATACCGGTTCAGGGGCAGAGGACTGATCTATGGTGTGCTGATGGCGGCCATGATGATTCCGATTTACGCATTAATCGTGCCGATTTTTATTCAGGAGAAAAACCTCGGCCTGCTGAACAGCAGGTTTTCCCTGATTCCGGTATATGTGGCCATGGAGCTGCCCACGGCGGTGTTTTTGATCGACAGCTACCTGAAGGGGATTTCCATCGATATGGAGGACGCGGCAGCTATTGACGGAGCCAGTATGCCCCGGACAATGTTTACGGTAATCATGCCCATTTGCAAGCCGATTCTTTCCACGGTGGTGATTCTCACCTTTATGCATGTGTGGAACGAGTTTGCCTTTGCCCAGGTATTGGTTTCCAAGGAGGAGCTGAAAACCATCCCCATTGGCCTGACCTACTTTACCTCCCAGTATTCCACCAGCTATACGCTTTTGCTGTCGGCCCTGGCTATGGCTACGATTCCTGTTTTGGTTCTCTATCTTTTCTTTTATAATAAAATCATGGATGGCATGATGGCAGGAGCAGTAAAAGGTTAGATAAGAGCTAGATAAGGGAGACGTGATTTTTATGGTAGATCTATCCGGATTTGAACAGATCAGTCCGTACGTGCGGATGATGCGGCTGAAAAAGGAGGTATCCCTGTCGGGGAAATGGCGGGATATTGACAACGTGTTTACGTATATTGCATCGGGCAGCGCCGATTTTATCCTGGACGGAATACGCTACCCGCTGCACACGGGAAATGCGATCATTATTCCTCCGTATATGACGCACATGATTGTCTCAAAGGGGACAGAACCGTTGGTGCAGTATATTATACACTTTGATTTTTTTGAGACAGAAGAGCGAAAGAAGCTGGTGCACAAGGACGTCCTGGATGAGGCGGACAAACAGCTGAATGCCGCCAATGGTGGTGATTTCTGAAATTCCGGAGAGCGAGAGAAACCGGCTGATGATCCGGTATCTGAATCTGACCCGGGAGTTTAATGGGAACCGGCCGTGGCGTGAACTGATGATGAAGGCGTACTGTATGGACATCCTGGTAACGACGCTGAGAAACTGCGTCGATATCGGCAGGGGAACGAACAACGACGCCAGAAAATCCAAGTCCTGGATTCACATTGAGAATGCGATTGACTACATTCTCAGCTGTGATCTGCATGGAAATCTGGATAACGACAGCATTGCTTCCGCAATCGGCGTTTCTCCCAATTATCTGACGCGGGTATTTCAGACGCATTTGGGCATTTCGCTGCACAAATACATCATGAATGTGCGGGTAGAGCGGGCCCAGCAGCTGCTGCTTTCCGGAAAGGTAAACGTCACCGAGGTGGCGAATATGACCGGATTTTCCAGTATTCACGTATTTAGTAAATCGTTTAAAAGTATAATTGGCATTTCACCCAGCCAGTTTTTGAACGAGATTGTAAATAAGGAACATATAGAGGAAAGTATGGGTGAAACGATAGACACATTGTGAGAAGCAGGAGGGACTTATGTGGATTGAAGGAAATTACAGACGAAATTTGATGGATATGCACATTGATGACTGGAATCCGGAGTTTTTGACCCGGATTAACATTGACGAGTATGTGGA
Source organism: Clostridiales bacterium (assembly GCA_019420425.1). Lineage (GTDB taxonomy): Bacteria > Bacillota > Clostridia > Lachnospirales > Lachnospiraceae > JAHZHG01. The sequence continues at coordinate 24,932 of JAHZHG010000004.1, read as the reverse complement.
GGCTTTAAAGGACGCCGGAATCCAGGCGGCCATGGTAAAGGGCAGGCCGCATACGGGTCTGGCTTATTATCCGACAAAGGTGGGCCGGATGCACAAGGGACTGAACGGCTTTGACTTTCTGGGCACAATGATCCAAAAATGTCACGAAAACGGGATTGCCGTGGTCGCCTATTTTACCCAGATCTTTGACAACTGGGCGTATGAGGCCCATCCGGAATGGCGGGTAATCACCGCAGAGGGCAAAAATATGCGGGAATACCGGGGACAGGATAATTTCAAAACCGGACGCTACGGTATCGTCTGCCCGAACAATCCCGGATACCGGGAGTACGTAAAGGCATGTCTGACGGAGATGAACACGATGTATGACTTTGAGGGTATGTTCCTGGACATGACCTTTTTCCCGGAGGTATGCTACTGCCCCAGCTGCCGGAAACGCTATATGGAGGAAACGGGCAGGGAACTGCCCAGGAGGATAGACTGGCAGAATAAGGAGTGGCTGGAGTATGTATACAAGCGGGACGAATGGATCGCTGATTACGCCAGATTTGCCACAGGCTGCGTAAAGGCGGTCAAGCCAGGGGTAACGATCGAGCACCAGTTTTCCCGGATTACCGGCTCATGGGTGGACGGCAGCACGGAGATGTTGACCGAAGCGGTGGATTATTCCGGAGGAGACTATTACGGCGGCTTCCTGCAGCAGACCTTTATCAATAAATATTATAAAAATGTTTCCCCGAATCTGCCGTTTATCTACCACACCTCCCGGTGTGATCCGGAGCTGAAATACCATACCACCACAAAGACCGAGGAAGAGCTGCTGCTCCATGTGATTACCGCCCTCGTACATAACGGCGCGTTCCTCCTGGTAGACGCGATCAATCCGGACGGCAGCATTGTACCGGAGGTTTACCACACGCTGATGAAGCGGATCTACGGAAAGACAAGGCAGTTTGAGCCGTACATTAACGGGAATCTGTACCACGACGCATCGATCTGGTTTGCCTCCCATGCAAAATACGATCCCAACGAGACGGGCATCGAGATCATGGAAAAGACCTTTAATCCGAAATACTATATGGACGCTCCGGTGGCCAGCGCTGCGGCGCTTAGGGAAAATAATATTCCCTTTGAGGTAATCGGAACGAAAAATATCCGCAATGACAACGCCAAGGTGCTGATCCTATCCCACGTGGCAAATATTCGGGATGAGGAGATGGATGAAATCGAGGCTTATCTGGCTAAGGGAGGAAACCTGCTGATCAGCGGCCCCATCGGGAACGGGCGCCTGCAGAAGCTGCTGGGGGTGAAAGTGACCGGCAGGACAGCGCACAGCTTTACCTACATGAGCCCGACGGAGGCGGGAAAACCGTTTTTTGCCGGATTTGACCAGCTGACTCCGCTGACCGTGGATATGCATCAGATCGAGATCGAGGTGGAAGACGATACGGATATGACGGTGCTGGCTACCCAGACCCTCCCGTATACCATGACGGATACCTATGAATTTGCGGCGATTCATTCCAATCCGCCGGGAATCTATACGGAGAAGCCCTGTGCGATCTTAAAACAGGCAGGAAAAAGTAAAATTATCTGGACGGCATCCCCCATCGAGATGTCCAGGCCGTACATGAGCCGGCAGGTATACCGCCGCCTGGTGGACTTTCTGCGGGGCGAGCCTTCCTTTACCTCCAATGCGCCGAAATTCGTGGAGGTGCTGGGCTGGAACAAGGACGGCGTGGATTATTTTGCGGCAATCAATGAGCAGGAGGAATCTCCCATTGCGCCAATGTACGATATTACCATCGACGTAAAGCGGCCGGATAAGCAGGCATATCTGCTGCCGGAAGGGGAGAAGCTGGAGACGGAGCTGGTAAATGGCGATACGCTGAGGATACATCTGCCAAAACTGGAGATATTCCAGATGATCCGTCTGTCATAAAGAAAAGAAAGGTTTGGTGAACAAAATGAAAAATTATCCGGCTATCGGCATTCGGCCGATTGTAGACTCCAGACGCCTGGGCATCCGGGATGCGCTGGAGGGTAAGGTAAGAGAGATGGCTGAGGCAGCGAAAAGGCTGATCCAGGAAAACGTATTTTATGCAGACGGAACCCCTGCGCGGGTGGTGATTTTCTCCGGGAGCATTGCCTGCGGGGAGGAAGCGGCCCGATGTGAGGCCGAGTTTTCCGCCCAGCATGTGACGGCCACCTTAAGTGTAACGCCCAGCTGGTGCTATCCGCTGGAGACGATCGACATGAACCCGATGACCGTAAAGGCGATCTGGGGCTTTAACGGTACAGAGCGTCCGGGAGCCGTATATCTGGCGGCAGCCATGGCGGCTCACAACCAGATGCGCCGGCCCTGCTTCTCCATCTACGGCAGAGACGTACAGGATATGGAGGAACAGGAGATTCCGGCGGACGTCCAGGAAAAGCTGCTGCGTTTTGCCCGCTGCGCTCTGGCGGTGGGAGAAATGCAGAACAAGGCATACGTGGGCTTTGGTTCAGTGTCCATGGGCATCATGGGTTCCTTCCTGGATCCGGCATTTTACACCCAGTATCTGGGAATGCGCCCGGAGTGGGTGGATATGACTGAAATACTGCGCCGCATGGATCAGGGAATTTACGATCCGGAGGAGCTTCAGTTGGCCCTGGCCTGGGTCAGGGAAAACTGCAGGGAGGGCGATGATCCGAATCCGCCCGAGCGTGCGCACAGCCGCCGGATGAAGGATGAGGAATGGGAGTTTGTGGTAAAAATGACCATGATCGTCCGGGATGTGATGCTGGGCAACGAAAAGCTGGACGCCATGGGCTTTAAGGAGGAGGCGCTGGGCAGAAACGCATTGTTCGGCGGCTTCCAGGGACAGCGGATGTGGACAGACTACAAGCCAAATGCAGACTTCACCGAAGCGATTCTGAACTCCTCCTTCGACTGGAGCGGAAAACGCCAGCCGGTAGTATTCGCTACAGAAAACGACAACCTGAACGGCCTGGCCATGCTTTGGGGTAATCTGCTGACCGGAAAAGCCAGCGGCTTCTCCGATGTGCGCTGCTACTGGAGTCCCGCCGCGGTGGAGCGGGTAACCGGCTGGCAGCCGGAGGGCAGGGCAGCCGAGGGCTTTATCCATTTGATCAACTCGGGCTCCACCTGTCTGGATGCCACCGGCAAATCCAGGGATGAACACGGAAATCCGGTAATGAAGCCGTGGTGGCAAATGACCGAGAGCGATATCCGGGGCTGCCTGGATGCCACAGACTGGTGTCCCGCCGAGCTGTGCCAGTTCAGAGGCGGCGGCTACTCCTCGCATTTTAAGACGGATGCCGAGATGCCGCTGACCATGGTAAGAATCAACCTCGTGGACGGCATTGGCCCCGTAGTGCAGATCGCAGAGGGATGGAGCGTAGTTCTTCCGGAGGACGTACACAGAAAGATCGACGAGCGCACCGACCGCACCTGGCCCACCACCTGGTTCGTGCCAAGAACGACCGGAGAAAAGGCATTCCGCGACGTATACAGCGTAATGGCCAACTGGGGAGCCAACCACGGCGCCTTCGTTCATGGCCATGTGGGAGCAGATCTGATTACCCTGGCTTCCATGCTGCGGATCCCGGTAACCATGCATAACGTGCCGGAGGAGGAGATCTTCCGTCCGCAGGTATGGACCGCATTCGGAACCAAAGATCTGGAGGCTGCGGATCTGGAGGCCTGCAAGGCGTTTGGGCCGTTATACAGATAAACATAAGGGGCTGCAGCTTGAAACGATCTGAAACAAACATCATATAGCAACAGACCGAGCGCCGTCCGGTGATTCTGTGGAAAGGATTGACCGGGCGGCGTATTTTGTCTGGACAGGCACAAATTCGTTCGCCGCAGATTAGCAGGCATAATTTGAAAAAAGTGCAGAGGAAATTTCTGTATCTTATGAAAATCCATGTAAATTCTACGTACAATAAAAATAGAAACAAACAAAACAGAGCTGAAATAAAGGAATGTAAAAAAATCGACAAGCATAAATTTTTAAAAAATGGTAGGAAGTGTGCAAAAACCAAGCATGTCAGAACGCTATACGGCATATAAGAATATGAACATAATGTCAGCTGTACCGCTGATAGAAAAGCGATAAGGAGATATTATTGTGGAGAAAACAGACTATATTACGGAGAGAAGAAACTGTAGTTTGGAATCGGCAGGCTGCAGCATGGTCGTTGCAGTAACCCAGGATTCCTTGAATGCCATGCTTAAAGAATATTTGGACAACTTTCAGGGAGAGCTGGTTGACAAGGCGTATTATATGGATGCGGATGAGAATAATACGGTTTTTTATGAATCCATGGATTACTCTCTTGTGAAAAAGGAGACAGGCATGGATTTGTATGATATTCCCGGCGAAGAGGAAAAAAGAACGGAGGAACAGGAGAAAGCGATCGCAGACGCGTATCAAAAGCTGGGATTTGCTTTCGGATTCCGTTTTCGTATTGGACTGCCTGAGGTGCAGGATGCAGCTCAATTAAAGGATATTATCACTTTTTTGGAAAGCGACATCACCAGCATTGCCAATGTCCGCTACACGATGTATTTAAAAGAGCTGGAAATAATTAAAATCGTCTTTCTCCCGCGGAAGGGATATATATTTACGCATCTGCGGCAGACGCCTGAAAAGCCATGGTATTTTACAACCCAGGTGAAGCTGGACATGAAAGGGAATGCGTTTGCGGAGCTTCCCGAGGAGATTCAGGCTAAGCTGAATCCGAAGAACGCAGAAGGAAACATAAATATGGATCAGATTCTGAGTATCCAGCAGCTTTATATGGATTTGAACACAGCGAAGCTGACAGACGATTTTAGACTGGAAGGGTTTGACAAAAGCGACGAGGCGTATCAGGCTTTATTGACGGAATTTCTGATGCACTATGTGGAGGAATGTAAAAAGAAGGGCGGAATCATTCTGGGATATTTTGCAAAACAGTTTGCGCCGACAGAAAAGCAGGAATTTATTAAGCTAAAAGATTTTAATTTCTGCATTCTTCCATACTATTCTAATGAAAAGCCAGATCCGACGAAGCAGGGGCTGTATACATTAAATTATCTTTTTTCCGCATCAGGCCAGGAAATAGGAGATTTGAAGAAA
>JAHZHG010000004.1:1049-19793 GCA_019420425.1 Clostridiales bacterium | reverse complement strand
ATATGCAGATTTTGTGAGATGGAACTGGGTGGATGCCTCCGAAAGGGGAAGTATACACGGAAGGATGGCGGTGGACAGAAAGGGGCTTATGGATCAATTTGCGGATCATTTTAAAGGATGCATCCGGGCTGTGCAGCTGACGCCTGAAGCCGAAGCAGACGTTAATCTTGTGAAGGCCGATTTTAATGTCTGGATGGAGCCGAATCGTTCAACGCCGGTATATACATTCAAGGATAATCAGTACAGCTACTCCTATAAAGCGGAAAAGACCGCGCATAAGTCTTACCTTAATACGGTGGACATAAAGATAAGCTATCAGGTAGACAGCACAATAACATATGAGAACGATACTGTACATTTTGTAACGAGCATTGTATGCACCGGAAAAATAAATGCGGATGGGGGAACCGTGAAAGGAACGCTTTATGATTCTACACTGACTTATCATGTCCGCCTGGGAATCAATCCGTTTGGAACGCTTGCGCTGGAACCGGATGAAGAAGTTGCTGAGACGCAGGGAGATACCTCCATTGACAGCGATGGCTGGATGGATTTTGTCACCTTTGGCAGTGGGAATAAGTGTCTGAAGCAAATAAGGGATTATATTAAAGGCTGTGTGGACCGGTATAAGAGGAGCGCGATAATGGAGGCAAAAGGAGCGTTTTCAGATATGAACTACTGGGTATTTCCGGGCGCAAGGATATTTTCTTTTAAAACTCCGGAATTTAGCGCCGAGGGAAATACTCTGGCAGGAATTACTTATGTGACGCCGGATGACGAAGAGGATAGGGAGGAGGAACATCCATAATGAATAGCATAATGGTCAGCGCGGAATTAATGGACGAATACCGGAGGATGTCATCTGCCTCGCCCGGGAAAAAAATGCGGATATGCACAGGAACGAAGGAGCTGTACTCCATTGGGGACGACGGAAACCTCTATCTTTTGACGGAAAACGTAAAGGAACATAAAGGCTGGGAAAGGATAAACCTTACTGAGAATCTGGGAAAAAGCCTGAAATGCGCGTCGCTGGAGGTGATTACGTTTGAGGTAAGAAAGCAGGGACAGGAAACAGTCGCTGTATTCGCGGCAAAATGCGACGGAAAAAATGCGCTCTTTTACAGCAGAAGCCCGGAGCCCGGCGCATTTGTCTGGAATCGGATATCAGCCGATGAACCGCAGATAGCAAATGAGGATGTGGCGGCCCTGTATCTTCCCATATTGGAAAAAGGGAATCTGATTGTCTGCGATCTGAAGGCCAAGAACAGGATCAGACGCTGGCTTATTGAAGTAAAGGAGCAGAAAGGAAATTGGACAAAGCTTGAACTTCCCGCGGACTTTGCCATAACGGAGCAAACCCTTTCGGGCAGGGCGGGGAAGAGCAAGGTAGACGGACTCTATACATTGGGAAACCTTGCCGGTGAAGCCCAGCTTCTTTACTGTCCCCTTTATCACCGTTTTAACAGAGATGTGCCGCCCTCGTCTCTGCGTTTTGCGCTGGATAAGCCCGCAGATGCGATTGCCGTTTGGCAAAATGGAGATTATACGGATCTGTTCGCCTGCGGGGAAGGCAGTCTTTATGTCTATCCCGCGGAGCTGCAAAAGGATTCATGCAGACCGATCCTTTTGGCGGAGTCAGAGGAATTTTGGAATGTGTCTTCCCTTTGCGTTTATCGGACCGATACCGAAATGGTGGTAAGCGGAATTGGAAAAGGGGGAGAACTTTTCTCGTGCCGTACCTCCGACGAGGACTGGAAGAAAACGGAGGCATGGAAAAATGTATCCGTCATTGCTTCCGGTATGCAGTATGCGGAATGCGGCTGGGATTCGGCGGAAAAAAAGGAAGTCGGCTTTGGCGTCACCAGAGACGGGAAATATCTGCGGCAAATGGAGCGCTTGGCAGAGACAGGATTTTGGAACTCAGGCGTTGTCCATATTCCGGATCTTAAGAAAGCCGCAGAAAAGACTCCTTCATATGTAACTAGAATACAGATCGTAAATGATGAGGCATATCTGCAGGGGCAGTCAGTGAAGGTCAGCGCGGCAAGGCCCTGCCAGGTTTATATTAACGAGCAGTATTATATACTGGACGGCAGGCAGCAGGAAGTTCCATGCGATGAAACAGGCAGTCTGCGGATAGCTGAAGAAGCCCGGGATTTGTGCGGCACAGAGATTATGATCGAGTTTGACGGAATAAGTCAAACCGTCTGCCCGTCGAAGGAATCAATGAACCGTCTCTTTGCACTGGATTCACCGGAAAAATTAAAGGCTGCCCGTGTGGACGGGAATCCGCTGGCGGATGGGAGCTGCAGCAGTGAACAGCTGGCGGCAATAGCCCGGACACTGGACGCGCTCGGTAAGCATCCGGCGACGGAAAAGCTGTTTAACCACGCGCAGGGATCTGCCGCGGTTAAGCCGGCAGCCACACCTGTTGGCAAAAGAAATCTGACCGGCATCAGGCTGGAGGGATATGCAAAAGCACAGTCAGGAGTACGGCTTGCCTTTTCCGGCGGAGCCCTCCAGGGGCTTGCGCAGGCAGAGCAGGAGGGCTATCGGCTTATGAGCGTGCCGGGAAGCGGTATCTGCGCAATACAGAAAACGGCGCTTAGCGATGAGGCATGGTGGAATGTAGTCTATACGTCCGCTTCGGAATTTTTTGAGAAGCTGTGGGAGCTGGGAAGCAAGGCTGTTGAAGCGGTAATTTCCTGTATAAAAGACGTCTGGCATTTTACTCTGCAGGTAGGGAAGACGGTATATACCTTTATCATGGATACTGCGGAAAAACTGAGCGCAGGTATTCAGAAGCTTTTTGAATACATCAAAGTAGGTATCCAGAAGCTAATAAAGTATGTAAACTATCTTTTTGACTGGGAGGACATCAAAAGAATGTCCGCGGCTCTCGAAAACGCCGTGCTGAACCGCTTTGACGTCATGGAGGAAAGAATCCTGGATACCCGCGGAAAATTGCACGGCCTGACGGAGACGATTACTTCGCTGATCGACAAATGGGCGGAAATCGAGCATGATGACGTTACCAAAGATTCTCTGGAAAAGCGCGGCGAAAATAGGATCTTCCTGGATGTGAAGCAAAGCTATCTTATTGACTACAGCAGGCAAAATCTTGCGCAGAGCGCGCTTGACGAGGCTAAGGTCGGAGAGCTGGACGATACGGATTTTGGCGAGCTGCAAAAGCACATACAGAATATTGGAGGATTTATAGAGACAGAGGGAGTGATTCTGGACGATTTTATCAAGAAAGTAAAAAACGAACTGCTGGATCCGGACAAATTAAAAGCAATGAGCTTTGGCGATATCTGTAAAAAAATACTGGCTATGCTGTCTAATGCCATAATCTATTCCCTGGAAAACATCCTGTATTCTTTATTAGAAATCGTAAAGCTGCTGATCGAATGGATGAAGAAAATTCTCTCGACGCCGATCCATATCCCTGTTATATCAGACATTCTGAAGGATGTGTTTGGAATCGAAGAAAAATCCGTGCTCGAAATCGGCTGTGTGATTATTTCTACGGCAGCCGTACCCCTGCTGAAGCTGTGCGGGCAGGGAAGGCTGTTCAGGGAAGAAGTGTTTCGGTACATCGAGCAGACAAGCGGGAACAACTGCGCAGTACAAAAAGGGCTTTGCGCGGTTGAAACTGCGGAAACACCTTCGGTTCCAGAGGCAAAAATGGATGCTTTTGCCGCACTGCATATAATTTGCGGAATTGCAAATCTGTGCGAAACATTTGTTGCTTTAAAAGTTCAGACTCAACAGAAAAAAGTGGGAGGCGAAAATGAAGGAGCGGCCAATGCGGGAGCGTTAGCCTTTTCCGGATGGGATGTTGCCGCCGCGGTACTTGGCTTCATAGATGGAGGCTGCTATTTGGCTGCAGTCCAGATTTATCAGCCCTTGGCGAATATTGGGATTTCTATTTCCTCAGGCGTAGCGTCAATGGTAAAATATGCCGGACTTATTCTGAAAAAAACGGCTTCTTTTGCCGATGCCCTGGGAGAGCGCGTGGTGTGCAAATTGCCAGAGACGCTGCAGAAGATAGGCGGCGCTGTATTCAATACGGCGGCATTTGAAGGATTGGGCGTGATATTGAATATGAGCGGAGCAGGGGTTTTGACAATTATAAGCGTATGGCATATGGCTATAGGCGCAAAAAGCAAAAATAAAAAAGAAAAAGAGCTGCTCTATCTGGACGGCAGCAGCTTGATTGGAGATAATCTGAGAATTATGCTGGATAATATCATTCCGTATGTAGAAGAAGACCCAGAGGTATGGGCGGCGCTTATCGGAAGCAGAGCCTTTTTTTCTTTGGCGTACAGCGCGCTTCAAATTGCAGAGGGAAGCATTGCCTTATAAGAAAAACTATCCGGGGGATCGCAGAGGCTGCCCCAGAGAAGCGAGGGCGCTCCGGGTTAAGGAAAATGGCCGCTGACGGGACCGCACTCCGGCGCAGGAACGCGCCGGAGGCACATGCTTTATATCGAGCGGAATCCCTTTCCGATGATTTCGCTGCTGTTTACAATGGTGATAAATGCATGCGGATCTCTCAGCCGCAGAAAATTGCGCAGAAGCGCCGCTTCATGCCGGGTCAGCACGGTCATGAGTACCTTCCTGGAGTCGTGGGTGTAGGCGCCGAAGGCCTGCTGTTCTGTGGCTGAGCGGTGAAGCTTTTCCACAATGAAACGTTCGACCTCCTCCGGATGCGAGCTGATCACCGTGCACACCTTGCGGAGATTCAGGCTCTCAATGGCGCCGTCTACCACCGTGCATTTCAGAATCATCCCGAGGATACAGTACAGCCCGGTGGTCGGCCCATAAAGATAGGCTGCGATCAGGACTATGCTGAAATCGCTGACCATGAGCGCCCGCCCGATTTCCAGGCTCGTATGCTTATGCAGGATCATGGCTAAAATATCCGTACCGCCGGTGGACGCGCCGATATTGAACACAATGGCGCTGCCGATTGCCGGCAGGACCACGGCAAAGCACAGCTCAAGAAAGGTATCTGCTGTGAGCGTGCCGGACAGCGGACAGAGCTGTTCGCATATACTGACATAAAAAGAAAGGGCAAATGAGGAGTAGATCGTCCAGCCCATTGAACGGATACCAAGAAAAGCAAAGCCGAGCAGAACCAGCACGGCATTTACAATCCACATAAATGTACCCACATTCATTTGGGGAAATACGGTGGAAAGAATAATCGAAACGCCCGACGTGCCGCCGAAGGCAAAATGATTCGGGGTTTTGAACAGGGAAATTCCCACTGCGGTAATGAAAAGCCCGCTGTTTAACAGCAGGAAGAACTTGGCGCCGTCCTTCAGCTGTCTATGGGAGGGACGCGGTATCGTCATGTTCATGATATTTCGTTTTTCTCCTTTGGTAAACGTATTTTGTCCGGACCTTTTTGCGGATGATCCGCAGCTGCGCATACGAAACAAAAGCCGGCGGCCGCGAAACACGCTTTTGCCCATTCACAGCATAACGCTGCGCAAAGGCCGTGTCAAGCGAAAAAAACCGCAGCCTTGCCGAGCCCTGCCGCAGGCTTTGCCCCGGCTTTCCCGGCGCGTACAGGCTCATATACGCAGCTGCCGGCCAAGGTCAAACGGTTTAAAAAATAATGCGGTATAAAACCCCTCCATTTACAGATAATAGTATCACGCAGTAAATAACGAATACGATAATTGGAGGAAAATATACATGAAAGCAACCGGAATTGTACGGAGAATAGATGATCTGGGACGCGTAGTCATCCCCAAGGAAATCCGCCGCACCCTGCGGATAAGGGAGAGTGATCCCCTGGAAATTTTCACCGACCGCGAGGGGGAAATCATTCTGAAAAAATACTCCCCCATCGGCGAGCTGAGCAACTTTGCCCGGGAATACGCCGAGGCCCTGGCCTCCGCATGCAGCCACATGATCTGCATCACCGACCGCGACCAGATCATCGCCGCGTCCGGCGGGATGAAAAAAGAACTGGTAGGCCGCTCGGTCACCCGGCAGCTGGAGGAAGTAATGGAAGAACGGGAACAGATCATCTCCCGCAAAGGGGAAAAGCACGTCCGCCTGACCCAGGACGAAACAGAAGAACCCCTCCCCCAGGTAATCGCTCCCATTATCTGCGAGGGGGACGTGATGGGCAGCGTAATCATCACCGGCAAAGACAGCCGGATTTCCATGGGAGAGACCGAACAGGCGCTGGCGAAGTGCGCGGCGGGATTTTTGGGGAGACAGATGGAGCAGTAGGAAAGGCAGGATGCGGTATGGAAGCAGTAAATCTGATTCCCCATATACGGCATCCTGTTTGCTGTAGAAGAAAATCGTTCGGCTTCCCTGAAGTGATTGAAAAAACTTAAGAAATTCTTGGATGAGTGGTAATTTATTGAAGTAAAAGAGAAATTATGCTAATATAATCAATAACAAAGGAACAGAAGTTATATCATGGAGGAAACATGATGAATATTGCTATCATTTTTGCCGGAGGCAGCGGTATTCGTATGGGGGCCGGAATTCCTAAACAATATTTGGATATCAATGGAAAGCCCGTGTTGATTCATACGCTGGAGCTGTTTGAAGAGCATGAGGAGATTGACAAGATATATTTAGCGGTTAACGTGGATTACATGGAGTATACCGAGGAATTAATCAGCAATTATCATATTACAAAGGTTGAGGGGCTTGCCGAAGGCGGAGAGAGTGCGCAGGATTCTATCTACAATGCGTTGTGCAAAGCACGGGAGAACAATCCTGGGGATTCCATTGTCCTGATTCATGATGGGGTGAGACCGTTTATTAATTATGAGGTAATCAGCAAAAATATTGAAAGTGTAATTCAGTTTGGCAGCGCAATCACCTCTACACTTTGCTATGAGACAATTATGATCAGTAAGGATGGGGAAAAGGTAAGCAGCGTTCCTTATCGGAAAGAAACGTATGCTGCTCAGGCTCCTCAGAGTTTTTTCCTGGATGAGATTCTGCAGGCACATGAGCAGATCCGAAAAAGAGAAAACCGATATGAAAATATCGTAGATTCATGTACCATGTACAAGGAGCTGGGGCGGGATGCGCATATTGTTATCGGCAACCGGGGAAACATTAAAGTAACGACTCCTGAGGATGTATATATGTTTCGGGCCTTGCTTCAATATAGAGAAAATGAGCAGACGTTTGGATTGGGATTGACAGACCAGGGAAGCAGAAAACTGAAAAGGCTAAAACGAAAGTGGATACAGAAAGGCATAACCGAAGGAGAGCGTTAAAATGGGAGAGCACAGGTTGACAAAAGACAGAGCCCTGCAAGCAGATCTGGAGAGAATTGCACGGACAGATTGGATAGACTGGGAAAAGCTGAGAAATAAGACAATCATGGTCACCGGGGCTACGGGACTTGTGGGATCACAGCTGGTACTCGCCCTGCTGGAAGCAGAACGGGAGCGGAGGCTGGATCTTCATGTGGTTGCAGCGGTACGAAATCTCGAGAAAGCAAAAGCGATATATGCGCTGTGCCCGAAAGGGAAGCCAGAGTTGTTCCGGCATGACGTGATGGAGCCGGTAGACTATCCGGGAGAAGTACATTTTATTGTCCATGGAGCCAGTGTAACCTCATCCCGGGATTTTGTCGAACACCCGGTGAGGACTCTCCATACGGCTTTTGAGGGAACAAGACATATGCTGGAGTTTGCGCGCAGCCAGCCGCTGCAGGGAATGGTATACCTGTCCTCCATGGAGGCATATGGTGTAGTGGATGAGCAGCATTTTATTGTCAGGGAAAAGGACTATGGCTATATAGATCCTATGCAAGTGCGCAGCAGTTATTCCGAAGGAAAGCGCATGGCCGAGTGCCAGTGTAATGCATATGCTTCAGAGTATAGTGTCCCGGTGCGTGTGGCGAGACTGGCCCAGACCTTTGGAGCTGGAGTTCCTGATGGAGAAGGCAGAGTATTTGCTCAATTTGCGCTGAGCATTCTGCGGGGAACGGATATTGTGATGCATACCGATGGCAGTAAGGCCCACTGCTACTGCTATACAGCGGACGTGGTGTCCGGTTTGCTGACTATCCTGCTAAGAGGTGAAGCCGGAGAGGCATACAATGTGTCAAATGAGGACACCTTTAGCTCAATCCGGGAAATGGCAGAAATGCTGGTTGCCCGGTATCCGGACAGCGGCAGCAGCTTGGTTATTGACATTCCGGAAAATCTGGCTGCTCTTGGATATGCACCAACGTCGCGGATGAAAATCAATGCGGATAAGCTAAAAACCCTTGGCTGGCAGCCTCAAATTGACCTTGGCGGTATGTATGAGCGCTTGATGAGCAGTATGAAGGAAAACTGGCAGGAATTTCAACAGAACGAAAGAGCCTGATTGCGAAGGCATGTGGGGGGAAAAGATGGCTGGTTTTCAACAGCAAAAAATGGAATTGAATGAATATTTAAGTGAATGTGCGGCTGCTCCGGGGAAAGGCAAAAAAAGAACCCTGGACAGTTTTCGCCATAAAACAGTAGTATTGGCGGCCGGGGAAACGGATATAAGACAGACGGTTCTTGCGGCTTCCTTTTTGTATTTAAATGAATATGCAGACGTCGGTTTGACACTGACGGAGATGGGATTGGAAAGTCTTTGCGGTGAAGGAGATCTGGCCGTCATCTGCTGCCCGGAAGATGACAGCTGCCGGATTAATTATGACAGGCTTCAGGTAAAACGGGCTGTTTTTTTATCAGATACAAAAGTATATGGCGGCCGGGATAACCGTTGGTTTTATGCAGAGGGAGAAGCGACGGGGGACACTTTGCGGCGACTTCAGGAAAAAGCATTTATCCGGGCAATGCAAAAAGCAGGAAGTGAATATTTGATTCTGCGGAGCGGCGAGCTGTATGGGCCTGGTATAGAAGAAGGCTTCCCGGCCTGCATGGCAGAAGCGGCGGTGCACGGAGTACGTAAATCGTTTCCGTTAGATGGGAAAAAGCGCTCGTATCTTTATTTGAGCGATTTTATCTGCGCCGTACATGAGGCACTGGCTTTTGGAAAAACGGGGACGGTTTATAATGCAGCAGACCCGGCCGGGGCAGTATCCACAGCGGAAATCGGACGCATCTTGTATGAAGAATATCCGGAAAAGTGCCGGTTCAGCCTGAATCCTGATGAGAGCATAGCTGAAGGTGTAAGCATTACTGCCGATGAGCTGTGCGGCTTAGGCTGGCAGCCGCAGGTTTCATTGAAAAAAGGAATTGTATTACTTTACCGCAGTATAGAGCAAGCTCCGGTATGGAAGGGGTCACTGTATGATACCAGCTATGGAAAGCTGGAAACCGTACAGCAAATGCTTCTGGATAAGCTTCTGGTGATTGATAAAATTTGCAGAAAACACCAGATTCGCTATTTCCTTGCCGGCGGAACGCTTCTTGGCGCAGTTCGGCATGGGGGGTTTATTCCGTGGGATGATGATGTGGATCTGATGATGCTCCGGGAAGATTACCGGAAATTCTGTAAAGTGATTGCAGATGAACTTCCGGACGAGCTGCTTTTTCAGGCAGAGGAGCTGCAGAAAAACTATCATTTTAATGCAAAGATCCGGTTGAAAGGAACAAAATTCCAGACGCGCTTTCTGCGTCAATTTCCGGAGCTGGAGCAGGGATTGTTTATTGATATTTTTCCTCAGGATCAGACATCAGACAGCCCGCTTTTTCAAAAGCTTCATATATGGATTACGGTTGCGGCGCGATCCCTAGTATATAATAAGTGGGGCAAACAAAAAATTGCGGGAGACGGTTCACATCCGGTACTGTATTTAATCGGTGGAATGCTGAAGCGGATACTGCCCATGAGAATGCTGGTGTGGCTTAAGCGGACGGCGATTGAATGGTATGCAGATAAGAAAACATCATACGTATATGATGGCCTGGGGCAGAATATCCGACGCGGTGCATTTCCACGGGAGTGGCTGGAGAAAACGGACGATTTACTGTTTGAAGGCGTCCGGCTGCCGGTCCCTA
The DNA here is from genome assembly GCA_019420425.1 of Clostridiales bacterium. Classification (GTDB taxonomy): domain Bacteria; phylum Bacillota; class Clostridia; order Lachnospirales; family Lachnospiraceae; genus JAHZHG01. Next base: position 9,795 of record JAHZHG010000004.1, on the reverse strand, counting down.
AGGAATATGACAAATATCTCACCTATTTATATGGCGACTACAAGAAAATGATATCTCCGGGAGAACGCTTTACGAATCATGATGTGGCTGCATTAGATGTTGGAGAGCATTAAATATCATATAAAAATAAGTTACAAAAATTTACCTATACATTAAATGTACTTGAAATAGTGAGCCGAATTTGTTATAGTAAGCTTAGCAAAATAACGAATATTCCATAATTACAGATAACTGGAGAGAAAAAATGAAGGTAGTTATATTGGCAGGGGGTTTTGGGACAAGGATCAGCGAAGAGAGCCATTTTAGACCAAAGCCGATGGTTGAAATCGGAGAAAAGCCGATTTTGTGGCATATTATGAAAGAATATGCCGCTTTTGGCGTGGACGAATTTATTGTTTGCTGTGGATATAAACAATATGTAATCAAAGAATGGTTTGCTGATTATTATCTCCATAACAGTGATGTGACATTTGATTTTACCCAGGGAAATAAGATGACTGTCCACAACAATGTTTCTGAACCGTGGAAGGTTACACTGGTGGACACCGGGTTAAATACGATGACTGGAGGACGATTAAAGAGAATCCAGAGGTATATCGGTAACGAGACATTTATGATGACCTATGGCGATGGAGTCGCTGATGTAGATGTCAATAAATTGCTGGAATTTCACAGGGCGCATGGCAAATATGCAACCATGACGGCCGTTCATGTCGGACAGAGGTTTGGAGTTCTGGATATCGATCGGGAGAGCGCAGAAATACGCGCATTCCGCGAGAAGGCCGTGGCAGATGGCAGCAGAATAAATGCCGGGTATATGGTTCTTGAACCGGAAGTGTTTGATTATATTGAGGGAGATTCCACCGTTTTTGAACATGAGCCGCTTCGCCAGCTGGCAAAAGAAGGGCAGTTGGTTGCTTATAAGCATGATGGCTTCTGGCAGTGTATGGATACACAGCGGGAAAAGGAAAAACTGGAGCAGCTTTGGATGACAGGAAATGCTCCGTGGAAGGTGTGGAAAGACTAGTGGTGGATTTGAGCTTTTATTGTGGGAAAAAAGTATTAGTTACCGGTCATACGGGCTTTAAAGGAACTTGGATGTGCATGGCCTTAGTAAAGGCAGGAGCAAATGTAGTGGGGTATTCCTTAAACCCGCCTACAACTCCAAACGTTTTTGAAAGCTGCAACGTAGGCAGCCGTATGCGTTCGGTGATCGGAGATATTCGGGACCTGGAGGGGCTGAAACAAATTTTTGCGGAAGAACAGCCAGAAATTGTGTTTCATCTGGCTGCCCAGCCAATTGTAAGAGACTCCTATAAAGATCCTGTTTATACGTATGCGACAAATGTAATGGGAACAGTGAACGTCTGTGAATGCGTGCGGCTGAATGAATGCGTTAAGTCGTTCCTGAATGTAACAACGGATAAGGTATACCATAATAACGAGTGGGAGTGGGGATACCGCGAAGAGGATCCACTTGATGGATATGATCCGTACTCAAACAGCAAATCATGTTCAGAGCTGGTAACACACAGCTATATAAATTCCTTTTTTAATGAAAGAAATATTGCGGTATCAACAGCCAGAGCGGGCAATGTGATTGGCGGAGGAGACTTTGCAAATGACAGAATTATCCCGGATTGTATACGTGCTGCGATAAATAATGAAGCGATTATAGTGCGGAATCCTCATTCGACAAGACCGTATCAGCATGTGTTGGAGCCGGTCATGGCGTATTTGATGATTGGCGCCAGACAGTATATGGATAAACAGTATGCAGGCTTTTATAATGTCGGCCCGGATGATCAGGACTGTGTGAATACGGGCGAGCTGGCAACGATTTTCTGCGAAAAATGGGGAGAAGGGCAGAAGTGGGAAAATCGCTATATGGGAGGACCTCATGAAGCAAATTTCCTGAAATTGGACTGCTCAAGAATAAAAGCAAAATTTGGCTGGCGGCCCAAATGGCATGTACAGGAGGCTGTAGAAAAGACAGTAGAATGGTTTAAAATATGGCGTGCCGGTGGAAGCATAGAAGAGATCATGTATGCTCAGATAGATGAATATTTGAAATAAAAGAGAAGGAGAAAGTGATGTTTAACGACAAGACTGAACAGCAGGCCAGAGAAGAAATCTTAAATCTGGTAAAGGATTACTGCAATACCTACCATAATAAGAAGGAAAGCTTCAGGGAAGGGGACAGGATCCCCTACGCGTCCAGAGTATATGATTATCGGGAGATGGTTAATCTGGTGGACAGCTCTCTGGAATTCTGGCTGACGTCAGGCAGATATACGGAGCAGTTTGAGAAAAAACTGGCGGAGTATCTGGGCGTGCGTTTTTGTTCTTTGGTGAATTCCGGATCTTCCGCAAATCTCAATGCATTTATGGCCCTCACCTCGCCTCTGCTGGGCGAGCGCAGAATCTGCCGTGGTGATGAGATCATTACTGTGGCCGCAGGCTTCCCGACAACGGTTACGCCTGCGATTCAGTATGGCGCAGTTCCGGTATTCGTAGATGTGACTATTCCGCAGTATAATATTGATGTTACCATGCTGGAGAGCGCGTTGTCAGAGAAAACGAAAGCGGTGATGATAGCACATACACTGGGAAATCCGTTTGACCTGCGCGCGGTCAAAGAATTCTGTGACAAGCATAATCTCTGGCTTGTTGAGGATAACTGCGATGCGCTGGGAAGCAAATATGTGATTGACGGGGTTGAAAAATTTACCGGTACGATCGGCGATATCGGAACTTCGAGTTTCTACCCGCCCCATCATATGACGATGGGAGAAGGCGGAGCCGTATATACGAATAACGCTCTGCTTAACCGTTGCATCAGATCGTTCAGAGACTGGGGACGCGACTGCATTTGCCCCTCAGGGCATGATAATCTGTGCGGACACAGATTTGATAAGCAATATGGAGAGCTGCCGTTAGGATACGATCATAAGTATGTATATTCTCATTTTGGATATAATTTGAAGGCTACAGATATGCAGGCTGCGGTGGGCTGCGCCCAGCTGGAGAAATTTCCCGGCTTTGTAGAACGCAGAAAGCATAACTTTGCACGCTTAAGATCAGCATTGGAAAGTGTCAGCGACAAGCTGATTTTGCCGGTTGCCTGTGAAAACGCTGATCCCAGCTGGTTTGGATTTTTGATTACCTGCAAGGAAGGCGTTAACCGAAATGAGGTTGTACAATATGTGGAAAAGCATGGCGTACAGACCAGAATGCTGTTTGCCGGAAATCTGACTAAACATCCGTGCTTTGATGAAATGAGAAAGAGCGGAGAAGGCTATCGAGTAGTAGGTAATCTGGAAAATACTGACCGGATCATGAACGACACATTCTGGGTAGGAGTATATCCGGGAATGACCGATGAAATGATTGACTATATGGCTAAGACAATAATTGCAGCAGTGGAATAGGGTCAATCTGTCTTGTTTTCAAGTAAATTGGATAAAGAAAAGTATAAGAGAATCCTTGATTCAAGGATTCTCTTATATAGTAAGACAAGTTATGGAAAACTAAGGAGAATGACAATGAAAACGATAAGTATATTAACTCCTACATATAATGAAGAGGGAAATATTGCTCCTTTTGTATATAAAATAAAAGAGCTATTTAGTAATGAACTTAAGGAATATGATTATGAATTTGTGATCATTGATAATTGCTCCACCGATAGTACGCCTCAAATCATCGAAGGATTATGCCGGGAAGATAAACGGGTTAAAGCGATTTTCAATGCAAAGAATTTTGGATCAATTCGCTCAGGCTTTTATGGGCTTACCCAAACCTCCGGTGACTGTGTAGTAAAGATAGCAGCTGATTTTCAGGAACCGATAGAGACGATTCCGAAAATGGTTAAGGAATGGGAGAATGGATATCCTATTGTGGTTGGAGTAAAGCAGAAAAGTAAAGAGAATAAAGTTAAGTTTTTACTGCGAACAACATACTATCGAATAATTAAAAAGTTTTCAAGTGTAGAGCAGATCGATCAGTTTACCGGGTTTGGCTTGTATGACAAAAGCTTTATTGATGTCTGCCGGGATCTTGACGATCCATATCCATATTTTCGTGGCATAGTCGCAGAGCTGGGAGGAAAACGAAAAGAAGTAGAGTATGTACAGGAAAAACGTAAATCTGGAAAATCGAAATATAATCTTCTGGCCTTGTATGATTACGGAATGCTCGGTATTACTACATATACAAAGGCATTTCTGCGTTTGGCAACAATCATAGGATTTTTATTCGCTGGCTTAAGCCTGATTGCGGGAATTGTCTGCCTGATACTTAAGCTGATATTCTGGGATAGATATGCTGCCGGAATCGCTCCGATTATGATCAGCATGTTTCTGTTGAATTCAGTAGAACTGTTTTTTATTGGACTTTTGGGAGAGTATGTGTTAAACATTAATACAAGGGTTATTCATCGTCCTTTGGTGGTTGAGGCGAAGCGATTGAATTTTGAGGAAGACAATAATCAGGAATAGTGTTATACAGGAGGATTCTGAGGTGAAAAAGGGAAGTGTAGCGACATTAGAGCCATTAAGAGAGGAAACCAGGTTGGCAATTTGCCAGTCGATTCAGGAGGAAGTTATCCAGCTGGACAGAAATTCACTGAAAACCGAAGAGTTGGAAGAAATCGAGGTATTGATTTGCAGAGACAGAGATATTACAGAAGGAATGCTAAATCAGTGCCCAAATCTGGGAATGATTTTTATTTTGAGTGTTGGTGTCGATAAGCTTCCCTTTAAAATTTTGCAGGAACGCGAGATTTTAGTGTCCCATGTCAGTGGTGATATTTGCAGCGGGACAATTGCAGAATACGTGATCGGAGCAATTCTGATGTTTAGCTGTAAGTTTATAAGCAGTATTTATCATCAGACAGAGTGTTATTGGCAGAAATTTCAAATCACAGATAGCCTGGTGGGAAAGAATATCCTGATCTTTGGAACAGGAAAGATTGGTAGAAAGATTGCCGAGACAGCAAAGAAGTTTGATATGCACACAGTGGGTGTTTCGCGCTCTGGCGGAGTGGGCGATTCCGCCTTTGATAAAAGAATAACCATGCGGGAAATGAAAGAATGGCTTGGAAAGGCAGAATATGTGGTGAGTACCTTGCCGCTGACGGAAGAAACATACCATTTATTTAATGCTGAGCTTTTTAAAGAAATGAACGCCAATTCTGTTCTAATTAATATTTCCCGGGGAAAGGTCGTGTGCGAACAGGATTTGGCAGAGGCACTGAATAGTGGAGAAATTGCGGGAGCAGTTCTGGATGTTTTTGAGGTTGAGCCATTAGCACAGGACAGTCGACTGTGGCATATGAAAAATGTGCTGATTACGCCGCATTCTTCCGGCAGAGTGGAGGATTTTGTAGGAAAGGCAGCGATGTTTTTCCCAGAGAATTTATTAGCATTCCGCCAAAAAAAGAAAATGCCGCTGGCGGTAGACTTAGAAAAAAGATATTAAATAGGCAATGAGGTGGACGGAAAAAATGAGAAGAGGCGGAAAAACGAAAGAGAGAAATCAAAATTGGTTTGGAGAAACAAAGCGGTGGTATAAAAATTATTATATTGTGTATTCAGCTCTGTTTGCCCTGACATTCTTTTTATGCTTTTTTTGGTTTTTCCGGTTGGGCAAATCCTTTATCTGGTATTCAGATGGATTGTATACACACTACAATTTTTTGGCATATTTTGGCGAATATTTGCGTGGAGTGATTTCAAATTTAGCTCATGGTCGGCTGAGGCTCCCTATGTGGGATTATAGCTTTGGCTATGGAGCAGATATATTGACGACCATATATGCCAGGATAGGGGATCCACTCAACTATCTTTCTGTATTTTTTAGCAGAGAGAATACAGAGGTACTGCATAATTTCTTGGCAGTGTTTAGAATCTATCTGGTGGGGATATCATTCAGCTACTACTGTTTTGCACACAAACGTGATGTCTATTCTACACTGTTAGGTGCATTGGTATATACCTTTTGTGGAGTAGTGCTGTGGGCAGGCGTAAGGCATCTTTATTTTGTAAATCCAATGATATATTTTCCACTGCTTTTGTTAGGAGCAGAGAAGGTTCTGCATGGAAAAAGCCCTGTACTTTTTATTACCATGATATTTTTGTCTGCCATTGGTAATTTTTATTTTTTCTATATGCTGAGCATCCTGGTTTTTGTATTTACGGTTGTCCAGTTTTTTACAGAAGAGCACGAAGCAGTAGTAAAAGAATTTTTCAAGAAGCTTGGCGTTTTTATCTTATATTTTGTAATAGGTGTACTTTTGTCGGCTGTGATTTTTTTACCAGTCGTGATTACTTATATGAATAATGCACGTTTAGGAGGAGGAACGGAAGAATCTCTTTTGCTTAGAAATGTGCTATACTATTTGGAGTTTATTCCCCGTTGGATTACTCAGGGAAGCGAATACGGAGAGGCTACAGGGTATATTCCCTTTGCTTTCGTCTGCGCTATCTTACTGTTTTGTTCTAGAAAAAAAGAACTAAAACGGTTAAAAATATTATTTGTTATTTTAACGATATTTCTGTTATTTCCCATTTTCGGCTATATTTTTAACGGGTTTGGGTATGTTACCAATCGCTGGGTGTTTGGCTACAGCTTCCTGGTTGGATATATTGTGACGTGTATGCTTCCGGAACTGCCCGAAATTTGTAAACGGGCATGCGCCAGAGTCGGATGCTGTGTAATTACCATTCTTTTCGGAATGGCCTGTGTATTCTTTACAGAGTTGACAACTACTACATTTTTGGCTGGTTTTGGGATGCTTGCGTTGACGGTGATAGTAGTATTTGTTTTATTACCGTATATGGCAAAGCAAAAAAATGGAATACGCTGGGCTAAGCTGACGCTTTTAGGGTTTGTAGTTGCATCGTTGGCAATAAATGGAGATTTTCGATTTGCTCCATTGAAGGAAGACTATATTTCTGAATATAACGATGCCGGAAATGCTTATGAAATGCTTATGGACAGCTCAGCATCAACAGTTGAAAAGCTGGAAGATTATAGCACATATCGGATAGACGAGACGGATACGGTACTAAATACTGCGGTTGCGCAAGGTTATGCAGGGATTTCCTTTTATACCAGCCTGCTGGACCATCGTATTGATGAATTTCATAAGCTGCTTGCAATCAATAATACGCCGGCCGCGACGGTGTACAATTTTAAAGGGCTGGACTCTAGGGCTTATCTGGAGACCTTGTTGGGCGTAAAGTATTTTACAACTAATAAAGAATACGCAAATATACCCTATGGTTTTACGGAGCTTACCTATTGGGACGGATATGAGGAATCGGAAAATACGGTATACTTGAATGAAAATCTTATGCCTTTGGCGTATACCTATGACTCTTACATAACAAAAGAAGAATTTGAAAGCTATCCGATTGAACAGCGGCAGGAAATTCTGATGCAGTCAATTGTTTTAGAAGAAGAAATAGCGCAGGAAAAAGAAGGACAGCTGGAGCTTGAAAGTGTTCGTGTTCCGTATGAGATTATTTCTAATGATGGTATAGAAATAGAAGGCAATAAGATCAGAGTAAAAGAGGCTAATGCAACTTTGGGGCTGCTATTTACAGGAGTAGAGAAATCAGAAACGTATGTAAAGCTTGAAGGACTGGATTATACGTATATTGAGCAGCCAGAGGAGAGTGAGGAAAAAAATGCTTATGTCCGGTATTTGGATAAAATAGCGGATCTGAGAAAGACTGAACCCACATATATACAGATTAATGTTTACCGTGACCAGTACGCGGACAGCTATAAATACCGGACAACAAAAGACAGGCTTTATGGGGGAATGGATGACTACTTTATGAATTTGGGGTATTCAGAACTTCCTTTGTCATGGTGCAAGATTAGCTTCAATAAGACAGGCGAATATACTTTTGATGAGCTGTCTGTGATTTGTCAGCCGATGGACAGGCTTGGTGAATTGGCTGCCGAAAGGACAGAAGACGTATTGGACAATTTAGCGGTCGGCGGAAATACCATAGCAGGAAATATTGATCTGAAAGAAGATAAAATTTTATATCTGTCAGCACCCTATAATAGCGGCTGGACGGCAGTAGTTGATGGAAAGGAAACTGAACTGTTATGTGGAAATATAATGGGAATGGCGCTGCCGCTGTCTGCAGGCTCCCATGATATTGTTCTGCGGTATAGGACTCCGGGGCTAAAACTGGGGGCGATGCTGACTATAGGGACATTGATTTGCCTGATTATTGTGATTATCATAAACAGAGTATTAATAAATAAAAAGAAGGGAAACGGTAAATGGGTAAAATAAGAATATTGGACTGTACGTTGCGTGACGGAGGATATGTAAATGACTGGAGATTTGGTGAAGATACAATAAAAGGAATCTCCAGCGAAGTGCCGCTTACCGGAGTGGATATTTTCGAGATATGTTTTATGAGAGATGAAACATTTGACGAGGACAGATGTGTATTTCCTGATGCCGAACATATTGCTGAAAGAATTCCTAAAGTACCAGGGGTATTATATGCAGCAATGATTGAAACGGGATGCTTATTACCTATTGAGCATTTGTCCAATAGAACTCCTGAATCGCTGGATATGATCCGGTTCATTATGTGGAAAAACAAAATGGATCTGGCCTATGATTATTGTAAGAAAGTTAAAGAAAAAGGATATGAACTGGGAGTTCAGCCAACCCGCGTGGATCAATATTCTTTAGAAGAGTTTAGAGATA